>CAZHIK010000032.1:0-22931 GCA_964532635.1 uncultured Enterobacterales bacterium | reverse complement strand
GGCGACCAACAGGAAGAGAGGAAGAAGCTGCAGGTTCATGCCGAAGTGGTATCCACCGAATCGCGAGCGCGCCCGGCCAACAGCTTGACAGCCCGAAACGGGCCGTTTACTAAGTGTTCACTCAATGAGTGAGCGCTCAATGAAACGAAGCGAGCGAAAGGCCCAGACCCGAACACGGCTCCTCGAGACCGCCGCCGAGCTGTTCTCTGTCCACGGTGTGCTGGCGGTGAAGACCGCGGCCATCACCAAGACCGCCGGGGTGTCCCACGGAACCCTGTTCGTGCACTTCCCCACCCGCGAAGACCTCGTCGCGGCGGTGATCTCCCTGCGCGCCCGCGACGTGATGGACCGAATCCACCGGGCCGCGGAAGGCTCCGAAGGCCTGCGGGGTGTGCTCGAGGCCCACCTGGCGGGGCTCGGAGAGCACGAGCGCTTCTACGCCCACCTGGTGGCCGAGAGCCCCAGCCTGCCCCCCTACGCCCGCCACACCCTGCTGGGGATCCAGGCGGCCATCTCCCACCACCTGCGCCGCGCCGCCGAGCCCGCCATGGCCGCCGGCGAGCTGCGGGATGTCCCCATGCACCTGCTGTTCAACACCTGGATCGGCCTGGTGCACCACTACCTGGTCAACCGCGACCTGTTCGTCCCCGAAGGCTCCGTGCTGGCCGAGCACGGGCCCACCCTCATCGACCACTACCTGGCGCTGCTGGCGCCCTGACCCGGAGAACCCCATGCCCACCACCTGCATCAGCTGCGGAATGCCCATGGCCAAGCCCGAGCAATTCGCCATGGCCGACACCAGCAAGGACTACTGCGTGCACTGCGCCCGCCCCGACGGCAGCATGAAGTCCTACGACGAAGCCCTGCACGGCATGACCATGTTCATGATGCACAGCCAGGGCCTGGCCGAAGGCCCCGCCCGCGAAGCCGTGAAGCAGATGATGGCCCGGCTGCCCGCCTGGAGCGGGTCGTGAGCCGCTCCGCCGCAGCGGCGGCCGTGTACGCCCGCCTGGGCTCGGTGCTCGGCGTGCGCCACACCAAGGCCGACATCGCCCTGGGCCAGGACATCGCAGCTCGCGGTGCGGGCCACGAGCTGGACGGTCTGGTGGAGCTGCTGGACGAGCCCGACGTCGCCTCGAGCGCCATCAAGGCGATCTACGAGTGCGGCTACCTGGCGCCCGAGCTGCTGGTCCCCCACCTGCCGGTGTTCCGCGCCCTGCTGGACGCATCGAACAACCGCATGGTCTGGGGTGGCATGATCGCCATCTCCTGTGTAGCCAAGGCCGATCCGCAGGCCGTCTGGGCCCACCGCGAACGCATCGAGCTGGCTCTGCGAAACGGCACGGTGATCACACAGATGAGCGCGGTCCATGCCCTGACCGCCGTCGCAGCCTCCGACCCGGTCAAGGCCGAGCAGCTCCAGGACTGGTTCGAGGAAGCCTTCGAGAGCCTGGATGCCAAGCAGCTGCTGGGAGCTGCCGAGCTGATCCTGCCCGTGGCCGCGGAGCGCCGCTTCCTGGTGTCGTGCCTGATCGAGCGCGGCGACGAACTGGCCACAGCCACGGCCCGCAAGCGCCTGCAGCGGATGTTGAAGCGCTATCCCGCATGATCACCGAACCGCGGGCGCTCGCTGCTGTCGGATAGGGGGCCGCCCACGGGTCCACCATGCGCCAACGCCTCCCCTTCGTCGCCCTGCCCTTCGCCGCAATCCTGCTGATCTGGCTGCTGACCCCCGGGCCACCCCCGCCGCTACGGGCGGGAGGTCCCACACCCACAGAGCGCTTGATCACCACCCTCGCGCCCCTGGCCTTGCCCATGCCCGAGCCCGGCCCCTCGGACTGGCTGACCAACTACCCCGAGGCCGGCCAGAGCTACGCGAAGTGGCAGAGCGAGGATCCGGTGGTCGCCACCCCGTCGCGGCGCACGCTGGTGGTCCAGCCCATCGGCGAGTTCGAGCCCAAGCAGCGCGAGGTGATGGAGCTGGCCGCCGAGTGGCTGGGGCTGTTCTTCGGGCTGCCTTGCCGCACCGAGCCCGACCTGGCAGCCGACATCATCCCCGCCTCGGCCCGCCGGAAGAATCCCTACACCGACAAGCCTCAGGTCCACGCTCCCACCCTGCTCTACGACATCCTGCTCCCCCGGCTGCCCGAGGACGCCCTGGCCTTGATCGGTTTCACCGGCGAAGACCTGTACCCCGAGCCCAGCTGGAACTTCGTCTTCGGCATGGCCCTGTACCGGGACCGCACTGGGGTGTGGTCCATGCACCGCTTCGGCGATCCCGATCTCGGGCCCCGCTTCTACCGCCACGCCCTGCGCCGCACCATGAAGCTGGCCACCCACGAGACCGGCCACAACTTCACCATGGCCCACTGCACGGCCCACGCCTGCAACATGAACGGCAGCAACAACCTGCCCGAGACCGACCGCAGTCCCACCTGGCTCTGCCCCCAATGCCTCGCCAAGCTCATCCACGCCACCGGCGCCGATCCCGAGGAACGCTTCGAGGCCCTGCTGGCCTTCTGCCGCAAGCACGACCTGGAGGAGGAGGCGATCTACTACGCCGACGCCCTCCGACTACTGCGCGAGGCCGCACCGCAACAGCCCGGACCCCAGGGCCCCCAGCCATGACCCCCGCGTGACCCTCCGAGCCAGAGCACCCGAGGCTACGGTGCCGGCGTTCCCAGTTCCCGGAGCCCCCATGCGCGCCCTCGCCCTCTGCCTGCCCCTGCTGTCGGCCTGCGCCGTCGGCACCCCCCAGCCCTTCACCTCGGGCATCTACGAGGCCGTGGACCAGCAGGTATGGCTCGATCTGCGGGCCGAAGATGGGCTGGCGGTGTTCTACGACGCCGACGGCGCGAGCATCGACGCCGACGGCCACGTGCAGGGCACCGAGCTGCACCGGGACGAGCTGGACCTGCTGACCCAGGAGGAGCGGGGCGAAGCCTGCGGTGACGACCTTTGGTACGACGCCGCCATGCTCGACGACATGCTGACCTTCGAGCTCAACGGCACCTGGCTGTCCTGGCCCACCCTGGTCCAGGTCTGCGACAGCGGCGACCTGGTGCTCAGCGACGATCCCGACGCCATGGACTGCGTGGGCTTCGACACCTGCCTGTACTTCGAGCCCATCGAGTAGCCGAGACGAAGCGGGTCAACGGGCTCCGAGCCCCGCCAGCCAGGCCTCGAACGCCGGCAACCATTGAGGGGCACGCTCGGCCAGCAAGGCCTGGGTGGCTCCGATGGCCACGGCCTCGAGGCGCTGGTGCAGCGCGTGGCCCGGGCTTCCCTGGCGGGTGTCCCGGGGTGCGGTCTCGTCCCACTCGGCCATCACCAAGGGGTCGGTGACGGGGTGGACCTCTTCGTGCAGCACCTGCATGAGCACGTGCTCGAAGGGCTGCTCCAGCGAGACCCCGACCAGGCGCTCGCCGTCGTAGCGGGTGGCGCGGCCGGCACGCCCGAGCCCGCGGCAGTCCAGCACCCGCAGCGGCGGAGGATCGACGTCCAGGTTGGCGTACAGCAACCCCCGCAGCTCCGTGAGTGCAGGCCCCAGTCGCGGATCCAACGGCTGGACCTCCCGCGCCATCCAGCGGACCTCGAAGTCGGGAGCCTCGGCCTCCAGGGCAGCGGCCAAGGCCAGGGCCAGGGCACGATCCGCGTCCCCACGCAGGGGAGCCGGGGGACCCTGGCGCAGGGCCCGGATGAAGCTGCCCGGCTCCGTGAAGCGAAGCCCCAGGACCTGCAGGTGCAGGCGACGCGGTGCGTTCTCCCAGGCCTCGCGCAGGGGGCCGACCCAGGACCGCACCGGGCGTGACGGAACGTGGAGGCTCGCAGCATCGGCGCCCAGGTCGAGCCAGCCCAGCACATGGAAGAGCAGGGCGGGCGCCGCGCGAGCCTCGAGCCGCACGGCGGACCTGCTCTCCTGCTCCAGGGAGCTGGGCCAGGGCAGCCAGCCCCAGGGCCCCCCGAGCACCGGGCCGCGGCTGCGCGCCAACACCCGCTGGTGGACGCCCTCGGCGCTCCGCTGCAGCAGCACCAGGTCCTGGGACCGGAAGCGCGGCCCCAGCAGCGCGATCCCACGGTCGCCCGGCTCGCGCAGACCGTCCTGCAAGGGTGCGGGCACCCGCGGCGCGGCGGCGCCCAGCCACAGCGCATCCCAGGGACCCGGCTCGGCCAACAGGCGTCCGGGCCCCAGCGGCGCCACCTTCACCTGGCTCCACGCCGCCAAGGCCGCGGTCAGCTGCGCCGCATCCACTCCGCGCGGCGTCACGACCACCCGCCCCTCCGGCCCCACCAGGGTGGCGAGCAGCGCGGCCACCCAGCCGCTGCCGGCCGCCAGGTCGGCGACCCTCTCCCCCGCCCCCAGCTGCAAGGCCTCGAGGCCTCGAGCCACAGCGCGGAAGCCCAGCGCGGCGCCCGGCAAGCCCTCGGCCCGGGGCTCGGCGTGACGGTCCAGGAGCACCGCGTTGGCCTGCTCCGAGGACATGAAGCCCTCGGGACCGATCTCGAGGAGGGCCTCGACCACCGGGGGCGAGCGCAGCACGCCCGAGTCCAGAGCCCGCCGAACCGCCTCCTCGCGCTTGCGCACCCAGGGATCCCGCTGGCGCAGGCCGATGGGCAGAGGCAGCGCCGGGACCGGGCCACCCTGGGGGCGACGGGCCCGGCCAGCCCGACGCACCATCCCTTCACCCATGGCCGGGTCCATGAAGCGGCGCTGCTCGGCCATAGAGCGCTCGAAGACCCGGTCCACGTCGCGGCCCTGGCCGCGGAAGCGACCCTGCACGCGCTCGAGCAGGGGGCCGTAGCGGGCGTGCATCGCGCGGACACGCCCTGCGAAGTCCAGCGTGGAGCTGGGATCCACCCACTCCGCGCGGAAGGCGTGGTCGTACCAGCCGTGCCACCAGCCGGGGGCGTGGAACACCGCACCCTGCTCGACCTGGAAGCGCTCCAGCTCGAGGTGCACCCCGGAGCCTGGGTACAGGCGGAAGGGGTCCACGCTCAGCCAGCCACAGGTCTCCGGAGCCTCGAGGTACAGCCGCTCCACAAACGCCGCCGTGGCCTCCAGGCTCTCCAGGTTCTCGCCGGGATGGCCCACGATGACGTTGGCGGCCCAGCTGAGCCCGTGCGCTCGCGCGAAGCCGGCCAGCCGCAGCACCGCCTCGAGGTAGCGCTCGGGCTGGCGGGACTTGCCGATGATCTCGAGCATTCGGGGGCTGCCGCTCTCGAGCCCGATGCCGATGGAGAAGCGGGCGCGGGCCAGCAGGTCCACGTCGGTGGCGTCGAGATCGTCCACCCGCGTCAGGGTCCAGAACTGCCGGGGGCGGAGGCCGCGATCGATGATCCCCGCAAGCACATCCCGCCGCCAGGCGCGCCGGAATCCGAACAACGGATCGGCGATGTTCACCATCCAGGGCGAAAGGTCCACCCGCGAGGCGAGGCGATCCAGCTCGTCCAGCGCCCGCTCTGGCGAGAGCGCCCGCCAGCTGGCTTCGCCCTTGGCCCGCTCCATGCAGAAGGCGCAGCGGTACGGACAACCCCGGGCCAGGTGGATCTGCAGCTTGCGGCCCAGGCGCTCGGCCTGGGGCCAGTAGCGGTCCAGCAGCTCCCAGGCGTAGGGCGGGAGGGCGTCCATGTCCGCCACGGGCTCGGGTCCCACCACCTCGCCTTGCGGGGGTTCACCACCCATGATGCCCTCGAGCAGGCGCTGGAGCGGGCGCTCGCCCTCGCCCACCGCCACCGCATCGAAGGGGGCCAGGGGCGGCAGCAGGTCGGAGGGCACCGCCGAGGCGTGGTAGCCCCCCGCCAGCAGCGGCACATCCGGGAAGCGCTCCCGCAGAAAGCCCGCCAGGGCCACCACCCGGCGGTAGTCGAAGCTCGAGTAGCAGCTCACCCCGATGGCCAGAAAGGGGCCCAGGTCGTCGAGCCTGCGCGCCAGCTCGCGGTGGTCGCAGGCCTCGTAGCCGAGGTCGAGGATCTCCACGCGGAGGCCGAGCTTCGCCCTCACCCAGCCCCCCAGCGCCACCAGGTGGGGCAGCCCGAAGTCGGTGTCGGTCCACTTGATGATCCCGGGGGAGATCAAGAGCAGGGCGGGATCCTGGGAGGTCAGGCGGTCCTCCGAATTCGGGAGGGGATGAACCCCTCCCCTACATCCGAGATCGCCCCTGTAGGGGAGGGGTTCACCCCCGCCCGCTGCGAGATCGACATCAGGAAGTTCACACTCCCTCCTGCTCGGGAAGCTCGGGCAGACCGAGCTGCTCCCGCTCTTCGGGGATCAGGGCCAGCCACACCAGGGGATCGGGGGCCTGTAGGCTACCGAAGGCCGCAAACGCGCTCTCCTTGCAGCCCCCCGCGCAGCTGCGGGCGTAGGGGCAGCCTCGGCACATGGGCGGCAGCGCCGCGCGGAACGTGGCCAGGTAGGGCTCCGCCGTCAGCTCGTCCAGGCTGCGCTCCAGCACCGATCCCAGCACCCTATGGCTCAGGTTGCAGGCCCGCAGGTTGCCCTCGAGGTCCATCACCAGGTTGTGCTGGCCCGAGCCGCTCGAGCAGACTCCGAAGCGCACCCAGGGGTAGCGTTCCCAGCGCACGATGCAGGGTGGGATGGGCATGGCCGTGCTGACCTTGATGTCCCAGCGGCGGGCCATGGTCTCGCAGGCCCGCAGGTCGGCCTCGATCTGCTCGGGGCTGGGCAGCAGCGCCGCGATGCGGTGCACCCCCAGCCCCGCCGCGGACATGCGGTTGTAGCTCAGGCTCGGGATCTTCAGCGCGAAGCACAGCTCGAGCACTCCTGGCAGCTGCCCCGCGTTGCGCTGGCTGGCCACGAAGCAGGCGTTCACCCTCACCCCGGCGTCCTCGAGCCGCAGCACCGAGCGCAGGGTGTCGTCGAAGCTCTCCACCCCCTTGAGCTCGTCGTGGACCTCGCGCCGCGCACCCAGCAGCGTGAGCTGGGCGGTCTTCAGGCCGGCGGCACCCAGCCGCTCCGCCACCGCCTCGCTCACGTGGCTGCCGTTGGTGATCAGGCCCACGCTGGGCACCGCGGCGCAGGCGCGCTCCACGATCTCGAGGGCCCGCGGGTGGAGCAGGGGTTCACCCCCGGTGAGGCTGATGTGCTCGATGCCCTGGGCGACCACCCGCCCGATCAGAGCCGCGGCCTGCTCGACATCCACGTCCACCCTGGGCGCCAGCCCGTGCTGGGGGTCGCCAGGCCGGGCGTTCCAGACGTTGTAGCAGTGGATGCAGCGGTGATCGCAAGCCGGCGTCAGCTCGATCTCGAGGCGACGCGGTCCCCCGCGCTCCGCGTCCGACGCCATGGAGAGCCGACCTAGCCGATCCGCTCGATCACATCGCCAGGAAGCACACCGTCTCCACCCAGGCGCTCGATCACATCGGAGCGCGCCTGCACATCGGTGTCGGCGTCGGTGTCGGTGTCGGTGTCGGTGTCGGTGTCGGTGTCGGTGTCCGACTCATCGCTGTCTTCGGCGGACAGGCAGACGTCCACGTCCAGGCAAGCACAGGCGGTGATGCTGGCGAGTCCGAGGGCGAGCAGGACGGACCGTTCGAGGGGCTTGGGGCTCATGGCGGCAGCTCCTGGGGCTCATGTAGGGGAGCAGTTTACCTGCTCCCGCCACGAAGGAAACTCTATGACCGCTCGAGGCGCTCCAGCACATCGGGGGGCAGCGCCGCCTCGATCCGCTCGATCAGCTCCCCGCGGGCCTGCACGTCGGTGTCGGCGTCGGTGTCGGCGTCCGTGTCGGTGTCGCTGTCGGCATCGGTGTCGGTGTCCTGCTCCTCGGAGAGACAGGGCCCGTTGGTGTCGATGACCGACAGGCAGACACAGGCCGTGGAGCCGACCAGGCCCAGGGCGATGAGGATGGACTTGTCGAGGGGCTTGGGGCTCATGGCGTGACCTCCGCGTGCCCGGGCAGTGTACCATCGGCTCGACCGGAGCATCCTCTCTTCCCATGGCAGCCTCGCTTCACCCGCCGCGCAAACTCCGCACCCGCCTCGCGCTGAGCGTGGCGCTCGCCGTGATCACCCTGGCGGCGCTCCGCACCATGCAGCTGCTCTCAGTGGCGCCGCTGCTGCACGACCCGGAGTTCCTGCAGTTCGCCCGCCTGGCCCAGGACCTCGCCAGCGGCCGGACCGACCTGTTGCTGGATCCCCTGGAGTTGTTCCCCCACTACACCTACATGGCCTTCGCCCAGGGCACCGTGGTGGTGGGAGTGGTGACCTGGCTGCTGTCACCCCTGCTGGGGGTGAGCTCCTGGTCCCTCCAAGCCAGCTCGCTGCTGGCGGAGGCCCTGGCGGTGGGGCTGCTGGCCGCCTTGCTGGTCGTCTCCACAACTGGCCGCCTCCGGATCGTGGCGGGGCTGGCGCCCTGGCTCCTGGCCCCCGGCTTCGCGGTGATCTGGCAGATGCTGCCCTTCGGCAACCACACCGAGCTGCTGTGGGTGCCCATCGGGATCGCCCTGTTCCTGGCGTGGCGCCCTCCGGAGCAGCGGGCCTGGTGGCACTGGTGGCTGCCCTTGGCGCTGCTGACCTGGGGAGTGTTCTGCTACCGCGGCACCATCATCGCCATCGGGGCGCTGGTGCTGTGTGGGATCTGGTCGCGCTCGAAGCGCTTCGCCCTGGGCGGCCTGGTGGTAGCCGGGGTCGCCATGGCCATCCTCACGGTGATGCTGCTGTGGCTGTACGGAGACCTGGTCCTCGAGCGACCGGGCCACGTGCTGCTGGCGCTGCGAACCGAGTCCACCCTCGGCTCCGCCGCGCCCCTGATCGGGGATGAGCCCTTCACCTTCCCCACAGCGCCGCGGGATCTGCCCCAGTGGCCCTACCTCTCCCTGCTGCTCCTGGGGTTGTTCCTGGCCCTGGTCAGCTGCCGGAACCCGGCCCGCATCCAAGTGACGCCCGCGCTCCACGCACGGCGCTTCGTGGCGCTGTGGGCGCTGCTGGCCTTCGGCGCCGCGCTGCTGGACACCTACCACCGCGAACCCCACTGCCTGCCCGCGCTGTATGCCTTGCTGGTCTGCGCCGCGATGTCCCAGACCGATGGAGTGAGCAAGCCCCTGCAGGGGGCGGGGGCCGTCATCCTGGCGCTGCTGGCCATCGCCGGGGCCCGGGATGGCCTGGCCACCATCCACCCCAGCGTCTGGTCCAGAACCCTCGGCTACGAAGGCGTGACCCTCCACCAGCAGCTCGACCTGCGCTCCCTGGACCTGGACGACCTGCCCTGGTTCCAGCGCATCGTCGAGCAAGGGCGCGCCAACCCCCACGTGGGCGTGGCCACCCACAGCTTCTGCACCCACGAGCTGCGCGAGCGGACCGGGTTGCCCCACCCCCAGCCCCATGTGAGCGTCTGTGGCTGCGAGAGGCCCGGGGAGCTGGGCGGCATCCTGCAGCGCTTCATCGAGGGGCCGCCCCACGCCGAGCCCTCAGAGGTCGGGCGAGGCGTGTGGATCTTCTGCAATCGCGACATGGACGCCGTCCACAACGCGCTCGAAGGCCTCCCCGAGCCCATCCGGGACGAAATGCTGGCGGGAGCCCGGAAGGAGCAGGCCGCGAGCGGTACACGCTGAACCCGCTCGAACACCATAGAAAGGGGGGACCGCCCGCTGGAGGCCCCCTTGCACCTCGCCCTGCTCATCGTCCACGGCGTCGCCGCCGCACCCATCCACCACGAGCTGGTGGTGGAGATCGATCCCCTCGGCCACAGCATCGTGGTCGAAGACGCCATCGACCTGTCCGAGCTGCAACCCGACGAGGGAGGCATCTACCACTTCGTGCTGCACGCTGGGCTCGAGCCCGAGCTGGCCACCAAGGCCTGGCGCTTGAAGCCCGCCCCCGACGGCGAGCAGGCACCCTTCGTGGGAATCAACGACGCGGCGGACGGCCCGACCGTTCCCCTCGAGTCCTGGCAGCTCACCCGCAAGCGCAAGGCGGGCGACGTGGTGGTCATCCGCTACGGCGGCACCCTGCACCACCCCATCGAGCTGGGCGAGGACGACTACCAGCGGGGCTTCTCCGAGACCCCGGGCATCATCGACGAGCAGGGCGTCTACCTGGGAGGCGCCAGCGCGTGGGTGCCCGACTTCGACAGCGGGCTGATCACCTACGGCATCGAGGTCCGGGATCTGGCCCCTGACTGGGACGCCGTCAGCCAGGGCGAGCGCGTGGAGCACGCCATGCCCGAAGGCCGCCGCCAGGTCCGCTGGGAGATGACCCAGCCCACCGAGGAGATCCACCTTGTGGGCGGGCCGCTGGGCGAGACCACCGCGGAGCTCGAGGGCCTGCGCTTCCACGCCTACCTGCGCTCGCCCGACCCCGGCCTGGTGCACCGCTTCGCAGAGGCCACCCGCCGCTACGCCACCATGTACGAGGGCCTGATCGGCCCCTACCCCTTCGCGAGCTTCTCCCTGGTCGAGAACTTCTGGGAGACCGGCTACGGCATGCCGGGCTTCACCCTGCTGGGCTCCAAGGTCATGCGCTTCCCCTGGATCCTGGCGTCGAGCTACCCCCACGAGCTGCTGCACACCTGGTGGGGCAACTCGGTGTATGTGGACTACGGCCAGGGCAACTGGTGCGAAGGCATCACCAGCTACATGGCCGACCACCTCATCGCCGAGCAGAAGGGGGAAGCGGTGGTGTACCGCCGGACCTCCCTCAAGAAGTACGACGACTTCGTGGGCAGCGGCGAGGACTTCCCGCTGGCAGCCTTCGGCGCGCGCGACTCCGCCGCCTCCGAGGCCGTCGGCTACGGCAAGAGCATGATGCTGCAGCACATGGTGCGGCGCACCATGGGTGACGAGCTGTACGTCGCCGCGCTGAAGGACTTCTACAGCGAGCACCAGTGGACCCAGGCCAGCTGGCAGCACCTGGCCGCCGCCTTCGAGACCAAGCAGCCGGGCATGGCGGACTTCATGCAGCCCTGGATCGAGCGCTGCGGCGCACCGCAGCTGCGCATCGCCAAGGCCGAGGTCGAGAAGGCCGACGCCCACCCCTGGGTGGTGGTGCTCGAGCTCGAGCAGGTCCAGCAGAGCGAGCCGTTCCCGCTGCAGCTGCCCGTGGCGATCACCCTCGACGGCGTGGCCGAGCCGGCCTGGCACACGGTGAGCTGCGCCGAGGCTCGCTGCAAGGCGGTGCTGCCCTGCGACGCCGAGCCCTTGCGGCTGGACGTGGATCCCCTGTTCGATCTGATGCGCGACCTGGACCCCCACGAGGTGCCACCGGCCCTGTCCACCGTCCAGGGTGACGAGGCCGCGATCTTCGTGCTGCCTTCCGAGGCCAGCACCGAGGAGCTCGAGGCCTGGAGGTCCCTGGCCACCGCCTGGGAGCCCGAGGCCCAGCAGGTGCTGGACAGTGAGCTCGAGGCCCTGCCCGCCCACGGCGCCTGGGTGCTGGGCTACGACAACAGCCACGCGGCTACGGTGGAGCAACTGACGGGGGCGAGCGTGTCGTTGAATCGCGGCACCAGCGGTGCCGCCGGTTCGAACGACGCGGCCCATGGCCGCCACGGGTCGGCCATGGGCATGATCCAGGTGGGCGAAGACGTCGCCCCGCGCACCGAGCACAGCGCGGTCCTGGTGGGCCGCGTTCCCGCCGCGCCCGATGCCGCCTGGGCCTGGGTGGCCGCCGATCCCATCGAGGCCGTGCCCGGGCTCACCCGCAAGCTGCCCCACTACAGCAAGTACGGCTACCTGGCGTTCGAGGGCGAGGAACCCACCAACGTGATGAAGGGGCTCTGGGAAGCGCAGGGCTCGCCCCTGACCATCAACCTGAGCGACGAGCCGCTGGTGCCCTTCGCCGCGCCCGAGCGCGCGCCCCTGGCGGAGCTGCCCCCCCGCTTCCAGGCCCAGGCGCTGGGAGCCTGGGTGGACCGGCTGGCCGATCCCGAGCTGAAGGGCCGCGGGCTGGGCAGCCCCGGCCTGACCACCGCCACCGCCGAGGTGGCTCAGGCCTTGGAGTCCCTGGGGCTCGAGGGCGCGGGCGACGACGACGGCTACCTGCACAGCTTCCGCATGGGCGGCGCGCCCTTCCCTGGCGTCAACGTCGTGGCCCGAGTGCCCGGCACCGAACCATCCCTGGACGACCACCCCATCCTGGTCATGGCCCACATCGACCACCTGGGCCTGGGCGAGGCCGGCGCCCCCGCCGAGCGTCGCGGCGAGGTGCACCCCGGGGCCGACGACAACGCGTCGGGCGTGGGCACACTGCTCGGCCTGGCCGGCGCTATCGCCGCCGAGCCCCCGCGAGCTCGGCCGGTGGTGTTCGCCGTGACCAGCGCCGAAGAGGTCGGGGCCATCGGCGCCCGGGCCCTCGTAGAGTCCATGGGCGAGCAGAGCCCCTTCGCCTGCCTCAACCTGGACACCGTAGGTCGCCTGTCCAGCGGCCGGCTCTACGTGCTCAACGCCGACTCCGCCCGGGAGTGGCGCTTCATCATGATGGGCGTCGGCTACACCACCGGCATCGACGTGGCCATCGTGCCCGAGCCCCTGGACGCCTCGGACGACGCGGCCTGTCTGGACGCGGGCATCCCCGCTGTGCAGCTGTTCACCGGCCCCCACGCCGACTACCACCAGCCCAGCGACACCCCGGACAAGATCGACCGCGACGGCTTGGCCGCCGTAGCCGAGGCCGCCTACCAGGTCGTCGACTACCTGGCCGAGCGCCGCGAGCCGCTGACCGTCAGCCTCGAGCTGGGCGCCCGGGCTGGCGAGTCGGCGGGCGGCCATCCCGGTGGTGGGCACCCAGGCGGTGGGCATCCGGGTGCGGGCCACCCCGGCAAGCGCAGGGTGGGGCTCGGCACCACACCGGACTTCGCCTTCGAGGGTCCGGGCGTGAGGGTGCAGGAGGTGCGCCCCGGTTCCCCGGCCGACGCCGCGGGCATCCTGGCCGGCGACGTGCTGCTGGCGGTGGGCGGGATCTCCATCCAGAGCCTGAAGCAGCTGGGCTTCGCCCTGCGCAAGCACAGCCCGGGTGACGAGGTCACCGTGCGCCTGCGCCGCGGGGAGCAGGAGATCGAGGTCCGGGCCACCCTGCAGGAGCGCTAGCATGGCTGCGAGCACACCCCGCCGCTGGGTCGGTGTCCTGCTGTGGGTCCTGGCCGTGGTCCTGATGATGGCCACCGCCGTCTACCAGCGGCGCACCGGCCCCACCCACCCCGCCCGCGGCAGCGTGAACCTGGCCGGCCACCAGGTCGACTACAAGCTGCTCCGCAGCGAGACCACCGGCACCGGGGCCCGCATCGCGGTGGCCGTTCCCGACGAGATCACCGGCGAGCTGCAGTGGCGCCGCTACCCCACTACCGAGCCCTACACCTCGGCACCCATGCAGCGTGAAGGCCACGAGATCGTCGCCACGCTCCCCACCCAGCCACCGGCGGGCAAGGTGGAGTACCGGGTGAAGCTGCTCGCAGCTCCCCTGGCCGAGCTGCTGCCCCTCGAGGGTCCCGCAGTGCTGCGCTACAAGGGCGACGTCCCCGCTGCAGTACTCATCCCCCACATCCTGTTCATGTTCACCGGGATGGTGTGGGGGCTGCGCACCCTGCTGGAGATCCTGGCCAGGCGTCCGGCCGTGCGCCGCCAGGCCTGGACCACGCTGGGCCTGATGCTGCTGGGGGGCATGATCCTGGGCCCGGCGGTGCAGTACTACGCCTTCGGCGAGGCCTGGACCGGGGTGCCCTTCGGCTGGGATCTGACCGACAACAAGACCCTGGTGATGGTGATCGCCTGGGGCGCGGGCTGCGGCTTCGTGGGCCTGCGCGGTGAGCTGACCCGCCGCGCCCGCACCGCGATGCTGGTCGCGGGGCTGGTGATGCTGGTGGTCTACCTGATCCCGCACTCGTTGTTCGGCAGCACGCTGAACTACGAAGCCGTGGACCAGGGTGCCGACCCGCTGGAGAGCATCGGGCAGGGGTAGCGACGGAACCCGGCATCGCCGGCAGCTGTCCTCTCCCCCATGCCAATCCTGCTCGCCCTCCTCTTCCTGCTGATTCCCACACCAACCCGAGCCTGCTCCTGCGCCAGCTTCTCTCTGCCCACGCTCGAGCGCTGCCTGGAGTCCGAGCGGGTGTTCACGGGCACCCTGGGCCGGCACCGCTGGCCGCTGCGGGCGGAGTGGTTCGTCATCGGCCACACGAGCATCGAGATCGAGGTGGATCGGGTCTGGGGGGGCGATGTGCAGGAGCGGGTCCTCGCCCGCACCAACATCGGGCCCGGCAGCTGCGGCCTCGACACCAAGCCGGGCTGGCCCATCCTGGTCTGCGACGACGGCGGGGAGATCGAGCTGCACATGTGCGGGCGCACCAACCTGCTGAGCGAGGCGGCGGAGATAACGGCCGGCCTCGGACCGGCTCGCCCACCTGCGCCGGGAGGGCCCACGCTGTGGCGGGCCGATCTCGGCCGCCGGGCGTCGATATGGCTGAGTCCCCTGCTCGCGCTGGGCCTGGCGGCCGTCCTGGGTCGCCTCTCTCGCCGTTGGGGTGCCCCCACCCAGGACAAGCGCCTGCGGCTGGCGCGCCTGGGCCTCGTCGTCTTGGGCTCCGCGCTGCTGGCCCGGGTGTTCACCGAAACCCACTGGGGATGGCAGCTGCTCGCCGCCATGCTGCTGCCCTGGCTCCTGGCGGCCGTAGGAGGGAGTCTCCTCGCCTTCCTGGCCGGACGCAACCCCGCGCTCTTCGGAACGACCGCACGCGCGGCCCTGGCTCCCGTCACCATCCTTGGCCTCGCCCTGCTGGCCGGGAACATGCGCCCGCACTTCCCCGTCGATCATCCCGACGCCGTGGCCTGCTCCACCGAGCGGGCCGAGGCCGCCCTGGCGAGCCTGGACCACGACCAGCTGGATCACGCAGGCGCCACCATCGCCCTGGAACGTGTCGGCCACGCCTGCACCGACTGGGGGCTGGGCCGCTACGGCCTCGTACAGTGGTACCTGGCGAGCTACTACGGCGCCTGCCTGTCCTTCGAGGACCACCGCGACGGCGCGTGGTGGACCTGTCGAGATGACGACGGCGTCCGCACCCGCTACGGCTGGGAGGGCCCCTGGTAGTACGAGATCAGCCCGCCTTGCGGGCCCGCTGCGCAGCGTCGCCGCTCGCTAGCCGCTCCTCCAGCTCCGCCATCGCCGCGCTGTCCCCGATCACGGTCAGGCGGTCTCCAAGCTGCAGCCGCTGACCCGGCTCCGGGATGAAGGTCTCCCCTCGGCGACGCACCAGCGCCAGCATGGCGCCCTGGGGCAGCGGCACCTGGTCCATGCGAAGCCCCACCAGCACTCCGCCGGGGCGGTCTGGTCGGACCCTCACCACCCGCATCCGGTCGTCGCGCAGCAGGGTCTCCTTCAGCTGGGTCTCGGTGGTGTCCACCAGCCAGTGCTCGAGGAAGCTGGGCTCCTCGAAGCGGCCAGCCAGGTGGGCCAGGATGCGCAGGTGCTGCCCGGTGTCCGCGGCGGGGCTCACCAACAGCGCCACAGCGTAGATGCGCTGGCTCTGCTCCAGGTGCAGCACGCTCTCGTCCAGATCGAGGACCGCGCCGCCGCGGATACGGATCAGCACCAGCTGGGGTCCGGACAGGCCGCCCAACCGCAGGTGGGGCATGGCGGCGCCGTTGACCACGGGCATCAGGCCCTGGCGGGTCTCATCCACGAGACGCGACAGGAGGGTGTCCCCGCCCAGGCCGCGTACACAGCCCGCGCCGGTGCAGGCTTCCCGCCCGCCGGCGTCCTTGACGGGGCAGGAGCCACAGGCCGCCTTGCAAGCCTGCTGCAGGGCGTCACGGAAGCTGGTGGCGCCTTCCAGGTCCAGCAGCCGCGCCGACATCACCAGGTCTTCGAGGGGATCGTCCTCGTGCAGACCCTTTTCCTCGAGGATGGCACGCAGCTCGTGGTCCAGGCCGCGGTACACCCGCCGGCCCAGCCGCTCGAAGAGGTGGTAGATGGCGCCGCTGCGGACCACCCGCGACCGGGCCCAGCCGTAGTACCAGCCCACGAACAGGGCCGACAGCAACAGCACACCCACCACCGGGAACCAACCCATCTGGATGATGAGCCACACGGGGATGCCGATGCCGGCCAGCTGCATCCAGGGGTACAAGGGCGAGCGGAACCCGGGCCGGTAGTAGTCGATGTGGCTCTCGCGCATCACGATCACGGCCAGGTTCATGGTGCCGAAGAGCATGAGCTGGAAGGCGCTGGCCAGCTTGGCCACCGAGGCCACGTCCAGGGCCACCACCATGGCGATCATCAGCACCGCCGTCAGGGCGATGGCGACGGTGGGGGTACCGAAGCGGCCCAGGCGGGCCAGCGGTCCGGGCAGCAGCTGATCACGGGCCATGGCCAGGGGGAAGCGCGACGCGGAGAGGATGCCCGCGTTGCCCGTCGACGCGAAGGCCGCGATGGCGGCCACCACCACCAAGCCCACGGCCGCCGGAGCGGGCAACCAGGTCATCACCAGTGGCGCCGCGGTGGCGATGGGGGTGAGATCGGCATGCAGCACCTCCGGCGGCAGCAGCGCCACCAGAGCCGCCGCCCCGATCACGTAGATGGTGGTGGCGGTGGCCAGGGACAGCAGCATCCCCAGGGGGATGTTGCGGTCCGGGTTCTGCACCTCCTCCGCCACGCTGGCCACCTTGGTCAGGCCCGCGTAGGACACGAACACGAAGCCTACCGTCGCGAAGAAGGCGCCCAGCCCCTCCCCGAACAGTGGCTGGAAAGCCGCGATGGTGTCCTCGGCTCCCTGGACCCCCAGGGTCTCCAACAGTCCCCGGGCCGTGAAGTAGCCCAGTATCCCCACCAGCACGGTGACCAGCACCCGCTGCAGCCCGCTCGATTCCTTGGCGCCCACCACGTTCAGGGCGGCGAAGGCCAGGGTCAGGCCCACGGCCAGGGGCTTGATGGGCAAGTCAAGCAGCAGCGCCAGGTAGGCGCCCATGCCCAGCAGCGCGAAGGCGCTCTTGAGCACCAGCGCGATCCACGCCCCCAGCCCGCCCACCGAGCCCACCACCGGACCCAGCGCGCGATCCAGGTAGTAGTAGGCCCCGCCGGCCCGAGGCATGGCCGTGGCCAGTTCGGCCTTGGAGAGCATGGCGGGGATGATGAGCACCCCGGCTACCAGGTAGGCCAGGGGCATGGACGCGCCGGTCATGGCCGCGGCCAGGCCGGGCAGCAGGAAGAAGCCGGAGCTGAACATTGCGCCGGTGGAGATGGCGTACACGTCGAACAGGGACAGGTGCTTCTCGAGCCTCTGAGTCTTCGCGCCGTTGCCCACCATGCTTCCTCCACTGGTCGGGCCACGGCGCCACCTGCGACCCGAGCACTCTCAATGTCCACACCGGCCGATCCCGCGGACAGGGCGCGGCGGGTAGTGCCAGTCACCAGATGAGCAGGTGGTTACGAGCCTTCGTCCCCCAGACCCGAGCCCTGCCATGGTCCAGCTCGCCGCCTTCCTCCTCACTACCCACCCCGCCCTCGCCGCCCCCGTCATCGGAGGTCAGGAAGAGAGTGGCTTCCCCTCGGTGGTCTCCCTGGGCGCCGAGTTCGGTTCGAGCACCGTCAGCATGTGCAGCGGCAACCTGATCACCCCTCGCATCGTGCTCACCGCCGCCCACTGCGGCGAGGGAATCCCCGAGAGCGTGATCGTGAAGGTGGGCCGGGCGTTCTTCGGCGCCGACATCGAAGCCTACGAGCACGCCCTGGGCTTCGAGGCCTACTACGGCCACCCCGACTACGAAGAGCTGAGCGGCTGGGACCTGGGGGCGAACGACGTGGGCGTCGCCATCCTGGCCGAGGACGCCCCCGTGGAGCCCACCTTTGTCAATCCCATCGAGCTCACCGACGACGACATCGGTCGGGCGGTGAAGTCCGTGGGCTTCGGGGTCTCCAACGCGGCCGCGGGTACCGGATCCGGCATCAAGCGCAGCGCCGATCTGACCCTGGACGACCTGCAGGAGCAGTTCCTGGTCAGCTACGCCACCGACGACGGCACCACCATCTGCAGCGGCGACTCCGGCGGTCCCCAGTTCATCGACGTCGACGGCGTGTGGGTGCAGGCCGCGGTGCACTCATGGGCCGACGCCGACTGCGTGACCTACTCGGGCTCCACCCGCACCGACCTGGTGTGGGACTGGGTGCTCGACGAGGTGGAGGCCTACCACGGCAGCCGCGACCTCTGCGAGATCAACGGCTGGTACGACAACGCCGTGTGCGACACCCTCTGCGACGAGCCCGACCCCGACTGCTTCGTGGACACCGGGGATCCCGACACGGACGGTGGTGGCAACGGCGGAAAGGGCGGCTGTGGTTGTGCGAGCGGCGGGGCTGGGGTTGGCGTGTGGTTCGGGCTGGTCTTGTTTGGCGTGGTCCGTCGCGGAGGCCGGCACGGGAGGGGGTGAGCCCCTCCCCTACAGATGCGGTATTCCGCCCATCAGGACCCTGAACCGGTGGTGTAGCTGACCTGCACCGTCTGGCCGGGCTTGGGGTACTCGGTCTCGAAGACTACGGCGTTGCTGTCCGGATCGTAGTGCCAGCCCTCGGCGCGCTCGGTCCCCTCCACCGTCACGACCAGGGTCGACACATCGGGTGCCGCCGACAGCGGCACGCTCCAGATCCAGGCCGAGGCCTCTGCCAGGACCCCTACGGTCTCACGCCAGGAATCACAGATGGACAGGAAGGCGCCTTCGGTGGCCTGCACCGCCTCGTAGTAGCCGGTGCCCGGGGAGGCGCCGTTGCAGCCACCCGGGTAGTCACCGGCCACCGCCGAGATGCGGGCCTGCTGATAGGCGGGCTTGGACTCCTGGATGGACGCCAACAGGGCCTCGAGGGGATCGACGGACTGCTCCGGCTCGTCGCTGGTGAGGACGACGTGCAGCAGTGCTTCGTCGCGCAGGAAGCCGTCGTTGCAGCTTCCGTTACCCGACTCCTTTAGGGCCCGGGCGACCACCGTGAGCAGCGCCTCGGTGTAGGAACCACCGCCGCTCTGGATGTCCGAGGCGAAGACCTCGGCGTAGCCGGGGGTGTCCGGGGTGAGCACACCGCCTAGGGAGCATCCGTCGTCGTTGTTGGCCACCATCACCTGCCAGTCGGTGGTGATCTCCTGCAGCGACTCGGCGAACACCGCGAAGACCGCGGCCAGGGTGGCGTTGTCGTCGCTCATGGAGCCGCTCTGGTCGGCGCTGAAGAGCAGATCGACGGCAGGTTCGTCGAGGGTCGCCTCGTCGGTGACCTCGCTGGGGACGCCACCCACCCCCGACAGCACGGCGGTGGCGGGATCACCCGCGGTCGGACTGACGACCAGCACACCGCCGTGCATCCCTTCTTCGTTGGGAGCGTAGGCCACGGTGAGCCCCACGGATGCCCAGGGCTCGAGCCCCGCGTCCAGGTCGGGGCTGGAGTACAGAAAGAAGTCCTCACCCTCGACCGCCAGGCTGGCAACCTGAACCGCTTCCTCGGAGTCGTTGCGCAGGGTGAGCTCACCCAGGGCCGTGATCCCCACACCCACATCGCCGAAGTCGTAGCTGCTGGGCTCGAGGACCAGCACGCTGGCGGCCTGGTCGGCCGTGTCCACCTTGGGGACCAGGCCCCCGACGGGCATACAGGCGCCGAGGGCTAACAGACCGAGGATGGCGATGCGCTGGTACATGAGGGGCTCCGAGGCGGGACGAGGATGAAGTGTAGTCACCCCATCCATGGCCCGCTCGGCTGCTGGTTCACTCGCAGACCGCCTCACCGGGCAGGCGGCGCCAGGGGCCGGGACCGAAGTCGCCCATCACCGTGTCTTCGCCTCGACCCAGCAGCAGCTTGATGATCCCGTCGTCGTCCACGCGCTGGAAGCCACCGTCCTCGTCGAAGGCCAGCCGGTACAGGTGCAGCTCCTCGCTGGTGTCTCCCAGCAGATCGGCGGAGCGGAAGCCCACCCAGCTGGCGCCGTCGAGCTCGAAGAAGACCACGTAGTTGCGCTCCCGCACCCCCTCGCCCTCGCTCCCGCAGGCGTTGTCGACCTCCGGCTGGGCGCCGATGGTGATGCAGGTGGAGCAGTCCACGCCGTCGTCGCCGCAGCACAGGTGGTCGGGACACTTGTCGTCGTCGAAGCGCCCGCCGCTGTTCAGCAGGTCGCTGCAGTCGATGGGGACATGGAAGCCGTCGTGATCTTCGTCCTCGACGCAGTGGGCGGCGAAGACATCCGCGTCGTACAGCGGGTTCTTGAGCACGTGTTCCTGGGCGCAGAGGGCCCACTCGGGACACTGCTCCCTGGTGGAGGTGAAGCGGTTGAAGGCCAGCAGGCTGCCGTCATCGGAGATGCCGGGGTTGGTAGGCGTGTCGGGGTAGTCGCTGTCGCCCAGGGCCAGGAAAGCCGTGCGGCAGCAGAACTGCATGTCGTCGGTGCAGTCCGCCACGCAGTCCGTCAGATCCTTGACGTAGATGGCCGCCTCCACGAACAGCGGCACGTAGCTGGCGTCGGTTCCGCTCATGTAGATGGCGAAGCGATCCCGCGGCGTCCCCTGGTCGTCGGTGTCGAAGCTGACATCGAGGTCTCCGAAGGCCAGCGCACCCTCCTCCGACCGGGCGAGCAATTCGGCCTGCTCGATCACCATCACCGAGACCTCCCGCCCCCCGAGCGGAGGTGTCGCCGCCGAAGGTTCGACCCTCAGGGTGAGCCGGTAGAAGTCCTCGAGCATCAGGTAGATCTGCCGGGTGTCTCCCTCGGCCACACCCCAGCGCACAAACGGCGAGGTGACCTTGTCCAGGAAGGTCTCCACCATCCAGCCCGGGTCAGCTCCCTCCTCGCAGCGCAGCAGGGTGCCCGCCTGCACGTAGCCAGGGGCCTGGCGCTCGTAGATGGCGGCCATGTCGCCGCTGGGGGAGAAGGTCAACTCCACCCAGTCGCGCTCCTTGTTCCCGGGCACAGGGATGGGCAGGCTACCGACGCTGGCGGCCTCGTACCCCAGATCCTCCAGATCCTGGGCTGCCGGACATGCCGAGTCCTCCAACGAACCCAGGTCGGGCCAGGTTCCCAGGTGGTAGACCTCGGGATCATCCTCGTCCCACCAGGACATGGAGATGGGGGCCCGGGCGTCGGGCGCCGCGCAGAAGGGTTCGCCTTCCGCCACGGTCACGGGGCAACCGCAGACGGGATCGCTCTCCCCCGACAGGACGTAGGACCTGCAGTCGCTGGTGACCGCCGGAAGGGAGGCGCACGGGTTGGCGTTGACGCAACCGTCAGCGCAGGCCGAGCAAGTCACGAGGATCAGGGCGAAGAACGGAATGATTGGACGCATGGTGCGCCCAGGGTAGCAGACCCTCCCCGGGCCTACCGCCCCCGGTGCACCGAGTAGGCGTGGTTCCCGAGGTAGACGGCCCAGCCGTAGCTGAGCTGGGTGAGGCGCTTCGAGTACTTGTCCGAGAAGCCGTACTCCTCGCTGTAGGTGTAGTCGGGCTCGGTGAGGCCGCCGCTATAGATGCTGTCGCGCACGTAGAACACGCCCTGGTCCGGACAGCCGCCCAGCTCGTCCATGCGATCCTCGATCTTGTTGACGTAGCTGTTGTAGCCCTGCTGCTGGAAGTAGCTGACGGTGCTGTCCACCATGGGGCAGCCCCCCGAGTCCATGATGTCGTCGTACCCGACGATGATGTTGGCGTGCCAGTACAGGTAGTGGTTGTAGATCAGGATGACCGGGGCGCCCTTGGTGTCCAGCTCGTGCTTGATCCGATCGATGACCTCCCAGTCCATGATGCCCACGTTCCAGATGGAGCTGGAGTCCAGGTTGGGATCGACGAAGATGACCGAGCGCTCCACGTCGGGGGTGGGGGTGAGGATCTGCTGCCAGTCGCTGGGCAGATCGTCCAGCCAGTTGGCGTAGCAGGTGAAGAAGGCGCCCTCGTCGTTCGGATCGGCCTCCACCAGCCCCCCGCTGGAGGTCTCCCGCAGGTAGTCGGCAATGAAGGGGTACTCGCTGCTCAGCAGCGAGCCACCGAAGGCGTCGTAGGTGTAGGTGACGTCGGTGATGCTGTACTGCATCTCGCTGCGCGACAGGTAGTCGCTGGCGTTCATCAGGTAGCGCTCGCTCAGATCCGTCTCGCCCAGGTAGTCGATGGACTCCACCGGGACGTGCTGGTTGAGCAGGATCTCCATGGCGCCGGTGTTGGCCATTAACAGACAGCTGCCCGCGTCGTACCGGTTGGGCGAGGCCAGCACCAGCTCCAGCAGCTCGGTGTTCGCCCGCTGCTCGTCGGTGCCGTCGGTGGGCAGCAGCTGCCAGCCGGACTGCCAGCCCGGGGGCTCGAGGCGCAGGGTGACGATGGGCATGGGCTCCGCCAGGCTGGGGTGGGCGGTGCCGTCGGCCTTCACGCCCACGCGCGCGCTGCAGGCGGCAGCGTGGGAACCGGCGCAGAGCTCGAGCCGACCGTCGGCCAGAGCGCCCACCTCGAGGACCCGCCCGCGGGCCTCCCAGAGCACCCGCCCGCCGTCGTGGCGCAGCGTGCCTTCCTCGAGGATGACGTCGGCCGCGGTGTCGGCGGCCGCCAGCTCGAGGGCCAGGCCGCCGTGGGCCTGGGCACGCGCCAGTAGCGCACCGCCGTCCAGGGCTGGACCGATGGGTCCCAGCACCGCCAGGGGATCCGGGGCGGCCTGGCGGTGCGCCTGGGGGGAGTCCTGGTAGCTCTCGTAGACCTCGGCCCCGAGGCAGTTCAGGACGGAGATGTCGTCGATGGTGTTGTGGTCCACGGTCAGCCAGCTGATGGCGCCCAGCTCGCACAGCGGCGCCAGGGCTTCGGTGGTCAAGGCGTTGTCGTCCAGGGCCAGCCAGCCCAGGGCGCCCATGCCCGTCAGGGCCTGCAGGTCGTGGATGTCGTTGCTGGCCAGGCCCAGCCGCTCGAGGCCCGTCAGGCCTGCGATGGGCTCGAGGTCGGAGATGAGGTTGTTGCCCAGCTGCAGCCGACGCAGGCTGGTGAGATCC
>CAZHIK010000031.1:0-23077 GCA_964532635.1 uncultured Enterobacterales bacterium | reverse complement strand
GAGTGCGGGAACAACTACGTCGGCCGCAAGCACATGGTGCGACAGACCCGTGGCCCACGGCTGCCCGCCTGGCGCTACAACTGCGCTGGCTACCTCTACAAAGGAAAGGCCGTCTGCACCTCCTTCCCGCTGGACAAGGAGTGGGCCGAGGGGGTGGTCCTCGAGCTGATCCACACCCGCCTGTGCGCCCCCGAAGCCATGAAGGAGCTGGAGCAGCGCGTACGGCAGCGCATCGAGGCCCGCCGCCGCACCTACGGCCGAGGCTCCCAGGCCGTCAGGCGCAAGCTCGATCAGGTGGTGCGCAGCATCGAGAACTACTACCGCGCCATCGGCGAGGGGCTGGACCCGGCGGTGTGTCGCGCCCACATCGCCGAGCTGGAGGAGAAGCGGGCCGTCCTCGAGGCCGAGACCGAGGTGCTGCAGCAGGAGGACTACTACACCCGCGCGCTGGAGAAGAACGTCGAGAACCTGCGCCGCTTCGCCACGGCCTTCGAGCAGGACTTCACCGCCCTGCCCTTCGAGGTCCAGCGCCAGGTGGTGCTGCACTTCGTGGAGAAGATCGAGGTGGTGAAGCGCCGCATCCTGCGCGTCACCCTCAAGGTGCCCTTCGACAACAACGGCATCGAGCTGCTCACCGACGAGGTGGAGGTGGCCAACTCGGGCGAGGGTGGGCCGCCGGCCTCGGCGAGGGCGGGAGAGGGCGATGGGGGTGCTGGCGTTTCCGCGTGGACCCACAAGGGGGGCCGTATGGGTCTTGGTAAAGCCCATCGCCCACCTCACCCGCTGGGCTTGGCGGTCGCCTTCTCCATCTCGATGGCCTGCCTGAGCTCGCGCGCCACCGCGGCCGCCCGCTCGGCCTGCTCCATGAGCCCAGCGGCGGCGGCGTAGGTGGCCGCCCGCTCGAAGCAGAGCATCAGATCCGGCTCCACCAGCCCGCCGGTCGAGGGGGTGGCGGCTACGAGGTGGCGCTCCCAGGCGGCCGCGTCGCCCCGCTTGGCCGCGGCGGCCAGCAGGATGGCGTGGACGAAGACCAGGTAGGCCTTCCAGCCCAGGGCATCGAGCCGCCCCTGGATACCCTCGACGATCCGGCGTGCGTCCTCGGTCCTGCCCAGGGTCACCCAGGTCAACCCGAGGTTCAGGGTGGGCACGAACTCCTGGGGTGAGCCCAGGGCACCGAACAGCGCCGCCGAGCGGCGGTAGGTCTCGGCAGCACGCGCGAGATCCCCCTCGGCGCGCATCACCTCAGCCAGTTGGTTGAGGGCGTAGGCGACACCGAACCGGTTGCCGTTGCCCTCGTGGATCTCGTGGGCCTGCCGATACCGTTCCCGGGAAGCGGGGAGATCGCCGGCGATGAAGTCGAGCCAACCCAGCGCGATGAGGCACATGGCCGCGCCCCGGCCCCGAGGATCTTCCTGGAGCTTCAACGCCTGTTGCTGCAGGCGTCTGGCCCGCCGGGTCTCTCCCAGCTGCAGCGCGACGCGCCCGAGGGCGTAGAGGGACCTCGCCGTCCCGGGGCGGCGGCCGAGGGCGCGGTACAGGTAGAGCGCCTCCTCGAACAGCTCCCAGGCCGCGTCGGGCTCGCCCTGCTGGCGGTGGATCTCGGCTCGGATGGCCAGGCTGTCGGCCAATACTCCTCGCCATGCGTGGTGTCTTGCCACCCCCTCGACCTTGGCCAGAAGCGCCCCCGCCTCGTCGTAGCGGCCTCGGCGCTGGGCGATGCCCGCGCGGTGTACGGTGACCCGGCCCCAGTGTTTGTCGCCAGCAGGCAGACCCGCCTCGCGGAGCGCGGCTGCCGTCCGGTCCAGCATGGCTCCGGCCACATCGAAGTCCTCGTCACCCATCAGCTCCTCGACGGCGTCGAGCATGGGCTTCGCGGCCAGCTCGTGAGCCCCCGCCTCGAGCAGGTGCTCCGCCCGACGTGCCGCGACGCCCCGCTGTGCCGGGCTCCGCTCCAGCACCGAAGCGCAGGCGCGCTGCAGCTCAGCCCAGCGCCCCCCCTCCCGGCAGCGCCGGAGCAGGCTCTCACGCAGCATGCCGTTGGCGAACGAGAAGCCGTCCTCGCCCCGGGACCAAAGCCGTCGCCGGACCATCTCCTCCACCAGGCCGTCCGGCAACTCCAGCCCGAGCGCGGAGCAGACCGCCTGCCACTCCACCGACGAGACCGCGCTCCCCAGCACCGAGGCCGCTTCGAGGGCGCGCGGCGCCTGGGGAGAGATGGAGCGTGCCAAGTGGGAGATGCGCATAGCCCAGAACTGGTGCAGATCGTCGGGGAGCCGAACCTCCGCACCGGGTCGCAGCAGGAAGCCCCTGGGACCTGGCTCCAGGATGCCCCGCTCCACCCAGTCGGCCACCAACTGAACGGCGAACAGGGGGTTTCCGCCCACCCGCTCCCGCACCCGGGTCACCAGCTGGCTCCTCAAGCCCAGCAGAGCACTGATCAGATCCTGGCACTCCGCGGGGGCCAGCAGCGGCACGGGGATCGCCGCGGCTCGCTCTTGAGCCAGGACGGCGGCCAGGGCCTGGGCAAGCTCGGGCCGCTCCATCAGCGCCTCGTCCTGGACGGTCAGCAGCACGGTGATGGGGAAGGGCGCAGCCCGCTGGGCCTCGAGGATGGCGGCGGCGAGCTGGAAGGGCTCCGCGCTCCACTGGGCGTCGTCGAGCACCAGCAGCAGCGGGCGCTCCTGGGCCAGCCAGCGCAGCGCCTGTACACCGAGCCCGAGCCGCTCCTCCTGCCCGGCGAAGCTGCGCTGGGGTTCCTGTGAGCGGGAGGAGAGCAATGCCGCGTAGGCCGACCACAGCGAGGGCTCCTCGGCGCCGTGGGCGCGGCAGAAGCGCTCCAGGGACACGAGCGACGCCTCCGCGGAGAGCCCCTGACAGCCCAGCTGCCTGGCCAGCGCCGAGGTCCATCCCGCGGCCGGGCCCGAGTGCGGACCGTGGCTGGCCCGCAGGACCGTGGACACCCCCAGCTCGTGGCTCCGGACGGCGAGCCAGTCGCAGAGCCGGGTCCTGCCGCAACCAGCGGGCCCGCGCAGCACGCGCAGCACCGCCCGCCCAGTGGACGAAGCCTGGTGGAAGGCCTCCCAGAGCGCGTCCCGCTCTCGCTCCCGGCCCACCAGAGGCGGGACGCGGAGGCCGTAGAGGCCCAGGCCGGCACCGGGCAGCGTGTAGCGGGGCCTGACGGGGTTCTCACTGCGCCAGCTGTCCGATAGCGGGGCGCTGCGCAGGTTTCGCGGCGGCGCGGAGGGGCTCCGCTCTGCGGTCCCTGCCCGAGCCACCGCCGGGCCCAGCTGCCGCAGAGACCACGAGGCGTCGGCAGCACGCCGGAAACGTCGGGCGGGACTCTTCTCCAACAAGGTGCGCTGCCAGCCCTCGAAGCCCTCCGGGACATCGAAGCGCGGCTTCAGCGGCGGAGGCGCCCGCCGCAGGTGGGCGTGGGTGGCTTGCTCCGCCGACACCCACCCAAAGGGCGGCTGGCCGGTGCAGAGCACGGTGGCCAAGCAGCCCAGACCGTACAGGTCGGTCCACGGACCGATGTCGCGCCCCCGGAACTGCTCGGGGGCCATGTAGGGGGGCGTACCGGCGAAGAGCCTCTCCCCGCTCCCCTCCCGCGGGTCCCTGGCGACGATGTGCGCAAGGCCGAAGTCCACCAGGCGCAGCCCCGGGCTGGCGGGGCTTCCCCGCAGCACGTTGCCGGGCTTGAGGTCGAGGTGGAAGACACCCCTGGCGTGGGCGTGGCCCAGGGCGTCGAGCAGGGTCGAGAGGACCCCACGCAGCCATGCCCAGTCGGGCTCGGCGGGCAGCTCCCTCGACAGCCCTCCACCCAGCAGCTCCATAGCCAGCCACGGGCTGCCGGCCGTCAGCCTTCCCCTGGACCAGTTCTGCGCCTGGCGGGAGACCCTCCCGTGGTCGAGGACCCGGATGATGTTGGGGTGTTCCAGCGCCGCCACCGCGCGCACCTCGTCGCGAAAGACCTCATGGAACCAGGCGTCGCGCGCGTATCTTCCAGCCAGGATCTTGACGGCTACGGGGATCGGGTGTTGCCGATGCTCGCCCTGCCAGACGTCGCTCATCCCTCCGCGCCCGAGGTGGGTGAGCAGGTTGAACGCGCCGAGGGGGATGGACTCGTCTTTCATGGGGGCAACATGGAAGGAGGCCCGATCCGAGAGGGTAGCAGCCGCTGGTTGGAAGCGCCAAAGGGCCAGCGGCCCGGCCCGTCACCGCCAGGTCTTCACGAACTCGATGATCGTCTCAGCGTACTCCTCCGGGTAGTTCGACATGGGGCTGTGGCCGGCGTCCTCGAACAGCACGAACTCCTTGGCGTCGGTGTCCACACGCTCGTAGGCGTCGCGGCCGAGCTGGGCTGGGCAGACGAAGTCCAGATCCCCGTAGATGAACAGGCTGGGGATGGTGATCTCGTTCAGGCGCTCGGTGTAGGCGTAGCTCTGGGCGTCCAGGTCTACGCGCCGGCCCGGGACCCATCCGGACCAGGCCGCCGTGATGGCGGCGGTCGGGTCCCGCAGCACGATCTCAATCAAGGTCTCCTCGCCCACTGATTCATCGGCCCAGTACTGCTCGACGAGGCCCTCCGCCTCGTGCCCGAGCCAGGTGTTCGTCACGGCCTCGTCGCGGTCGATGCCATCGAGCTGCGAGTCCTCCACCGTCTCCATGATGCCCCGCCAGCGGGCCGAGTACGCGCTCCCCTCGGCGATCTCCCGCGCACCGATCTCGAGCAGCAGCTCCGCCGTGTAGATGTCGTTGGCGGGGTAGTCGTGGCTGCCAGACGCCTCGATCCAGCCGTCCACCTCGGCGTCGGTGTCCAGCAGGGTCGCCGTGCCCAGCATGCCACCCCAGGAGTGCCCGTACAGCCACACGTCCAGGTCCTCGCCGTAGCGGGCGCGAAGGGCTTGCACGAGGTTGGCGTTGTCCTCGGCCAGCTGCGCGACGGTCAGGGTGTCCCAGCCGTAGGAACCGTGGGTGCCGCCCTGCCCGCGCTGGTCGTAGTAGGCCACCGCGAACTCGTCCTCGATCAGCTCGGTGTCCAGGCCCCAGTTGTAGTAGACGGAGCTGCCGGCGGGGCCGCCGTGGAGCATCAGCAGCACCAGGCCGCTGTCCAGGTTGCCCTCCACCCGTACGGGCAGGTCCACGCCGTCGGTGCGGAAGTACCAGGTGTCGGCATCGGAGCAGCCCAGGGCCACCAACATCGGGATCAGCAGCAGCCTCATCGCGCACCTCCATCGAACCAGGCCCGGCGCAGGCCGAGCTCGAGGGTGAAGACCGGGGCGATCCAGGCGTTGTAGGGAGCCCAGACGGTCATGGTGGGGCGCAGGTGCCAGGCCAGATCGACACCCCGCGTCCGGGACAGGTCGCGGCCCACGCCGAAGCCGACCGACGTGGCGCTCATCCAGTTGCCGGCCAGGGCGCTGCCCGCAAGCTCGCCGTCAGCGTCGAACTCGTAGGTGGTGCCGGCGTTGATGGCGTAGGTCACGCCCTGGCCCACGAAGGCCTCGAGGGTCCGGCCGTCCGAGCGCACGCGGCGGGCGAAGATCTGGGCGCCGGCGGTCAGCGGCGTGTGGTTGCCTGGGTGGTGCCAGGCCGTGAACGAGGGCTCGAGCACCAGGTAGCGGTCGTAGCCGCGCTCGAGGTCCCGGCGGGTCCTGGTGACCTCGCCGTCAGCGAGGGGGAGCTCGACGCCGAGCTTCAGCCCGGGCCGCCAGCCCTGGGCGACGAGGCTGGTGTTCCAGGCCGCGGCGTCAAGCTCTGCAGCGTTGGG
Organism: uncultured Enterobacterales bacterium; assembly: GCA_964532635.1. Classification (GTDB taxonomy): domain Bacteria; phylum Myxococcota_A; class UBA796; order UBA796; family JAFGLY01; genus CALDOK01. The sequence continues at coordinate 17,307 of CAZHIK010000031.1, read as the reverse complement.
CGTGGCGAGACCGATGAGGAGCAGCGCTGGCAGCATGGTGATCTCCTGGGAGCTTCACCATGGAAACGCGAGGGGTCTGCACTTCGGGGCGAATCAAATGTCGAAGAACATCACCGTCCCGCCTTCTCCCGCCACCACGGCTCGACCGTCGTCCACGAAGCGCACGCCCCCCAGGAACAGATCGAGCCCTGTGGAGACGTCCTCCCAGCTCTCGCCGCCGTCCCGGGTGAGTACAGCGGCGCCGTGAGCGCCGACGGCCAGGCCCGTGCTGTCGTCCAGGAAGTCCACGGCGAACAGATCGGCCTCGACACCCGCGGTCCCCTGCTCCCAGCTCTCGCCGTCGTCGTCGGAGCGAAGCACGGTGCCCGCTTCGCCCACCACCCACCACAGGCCGTCGGAGCCCGGGGCCGCGTCGTAGAACCAGTGCACGTCCCAGCGGGACCAGGTGGCGTCGAAGCTCACGCCGTCGTCGCTGCGGCCCACGTAGTAGTAGCCGGCGGCGACGGCCGAGCCGTCCTCGGCGAAGCGGATGGAGGCGACCTGGGCGGCGTAGCCGCCGGACATCTCGATGACAGCCGGCTCCCAGCTCTGGCCCCCGTCGGTGGAGCTGGCCGCCGTCCAGTAGCCGCCGGCCGTGACCCGACCCTCGGTGCAGCCCAGGCCGTTGACCCGGCCGCGGCCGTCCCACCACGTGGAGCTGTAGTCGGGAATCGCAGCGGTCTCGGTCCAGGACAGGCCGCTGTCGTCGCTGGCGAGCACGTGGTCGAAGCCGGCAGCAAGGCCCGCGCCGTCAGGCTGCAGGCAAACTCCAGCCAAGGGCTCGTCGTCGCTGGGAGCGTGGACCTCCTCCCAGCCCGCGCCGTCCCACAGCCAGGCCCCGCCGCCGGTGCCCACAGCCAGCAGCTCACCGCTGGGGGTGGCGGAGAGCTCCAGCAGGCTCTCGGCGGCCGGAAAGCTCTCGTCCAGGCTCCAGCCTTCAGTCAAAGCCCCGTCCACCGGCCCCTCGCCCCGATCGAGCCAGGCCCACAGCTCGTCCCAGTAGGCGTCGTATAGCTCGTGGCCGGCGTCGGACTCGCGCTCGAGCAGCTGGGCGTCCGGTAGCCCGGCCTCGGCCAGGGCCTCCACCAGGTCCCGCTGGTAGACCCACATGTAGTCCCGGTAGCCGGTGGTGGCCCAGACCCGGATGTCGCTGTCGGTCAGATCCCCCATGCCCGGGTCGTGCCACAGCCCCCCACCGATCACGGCGTAGCCGTCCACCCCCAGCTCGGACTCGCCCGAAAGCTGCATCGCCATGTTGGTGCCGTTGGAGAAGCCCGTGCTGTAGAGGCGATCACCCTGCACGTGGTAGCGCTGCTGGACATCGAGCAGCAGGGCCCGCGCGAAGGCGACGTTGCGCTCGAGATGCCCCGCGCCGATGTCCCACTGGAACACCTCCGTGCCGCCCCAGTCCGACGACAGCGACCGGGGACGGAGGACGATGAAGCCCTCCTGGTCGGCCCGGGAGATCAGACCCTCCTGGCCGTAGGCCTCCTCGGCCGCGGTGTCGCTGCCGTAGCCGGAGACCGTGCCGTGGAAGTCGATGAGCAGGGGCAAACCCACGGTGCAGTCGTAGCTGTCGGGGACGTGCAGGAAGTAGACCCGCTCCTCGCCGTCCACCTCGAGGGTCTGCCCCGAGTAGCTGCCCGCCACGCCATCGCAGGGGGGCGGGGCCGTGTCGCCGCTGTCGCCAGGAGGTTGGGTCTCGGGGCGAGCGCTGTCGTCCGCGACCGGGGGCGGGCAGGCGGTGAGCAGTAGCGAGAAGGAGAGGACCAAGGCACGCATGGAGGCTCCGCGGGGGACAGGAAGAGGGTGCACCCAGCGGCATGTCGTGTTGACCCCCGACCGATGCGGAGTCCCCGCCGCGCGTGGACCGAGGGGCTGGAGGGCCTGGAGCCCTCGGTGCCCGAGGAAGGCCCGGCGCTGGAGGAGCTGCGGGAGCTGATCCAGGGGCTGGACGAGAGCCTGGTGCTCTGAGCCGCAGGCGGGGAAGACTGAGAGCGAGCCCTTGATTCGCCGGCCCTGAAGATCCAAGCTGATCCGGCGCCTCCCTGCCCGGAGCCCCCATGGCCGATGCCCCCCAGGGCAAGAACCTCGAGCGAGGGCTCGGCCTGCTGGCGGTGATGACCTTCGCCGTCGGGGCGATGATCGGCCCAGGCATCTTCGTGCTGGTGGGCGTGGCCGCGGCAGAGACGGGCCCTTCGGTGGCTCTGGCCTACCTGCTGGCGGGCGCCCTGGTGGGCCCGGCGGTGCTGTCCAAGGCGGAGCTGGCCACGGCCATGCCCGTGGCGGGGGGAACCTACGTGTACATCGCCCGCAGCATGGGCGCGTGGATGGGCACGGTCTCGGGCCTGGGCACCTGGCTGGCGCTGATCGCCAAGACCGCCTTCGCGGTGGTGGGGCTGGGCACCTACATGGTGCTGTTCGCCGACGTACCGGTGTTGCCTGTGTCCCTGGCGGTGCTGCTGATCCTGCTGGGGCTGAACTCCGTGGGGGCGGCCAAGGCCTACGTGTTGCAGCTGGGCATCGTGATCTCGGTGCTGGTGGTCCTGAGCACCCTGTCGGGAGTGGGCGCCACCACCGCGAAGCTGGACTTGCTCGACCCTATGCTGCCCAACGGCTTCATGGGCATCGTGGCCGGGGCCGGCTTGGTGTTCGTGGTCTATGCAGGGGTGACCAAGGTCTGCTCGGTGGCCGAGGAGATCAAGGACCCCACGCGCAACATCCCCATGGGGATGCTGGGCTCCCTGGCCATCGTGATGGTGCTGTACGCGGTGGTGGGCACCGTGGTCACGGCGAACGTTCCCGCAGAACAGCTCCAGGGGGAGGCCGGCCAGACGGCCATGGCCACCGCCGCCGGGATCATCTTCGGCAACAAGTGGGCCGCCACCGGGATGGCGGTGGTGGGCTGCCTTGGCATGGTGTCGGTCTGCAACGCCGGGATCCTCGCGTCGTCGCGCTTCCCCTTCGCCATGGCCCGGGACGGCCTGGTGCCCGGTGTGCTCGAGAAGGTCCACCCCCGCTTCGGCACCCCCATGGTCTCCATCGCCCTGACCGGCGCAGTGCTCACCCTGCTGGTGGTCGGCCTGCCGGTGGTCAAGCTGGCCAAGCTGGCTTCTGGCTTCCAGATCTTCGTCTTCTGCGTCGAAAACATCGCTGTCATGTTCCTGCGCGAGAGCGGCGCCACCTGGTACCGCCCCACGTTCAAGGTGCCGCTGTACCCGTGGATGCCCCTGATCGGGACCATCGGCGGCATCGGCCTGCTGTTCGGGCTGGGCTGGTTTCCGGTGCTTGGCATCGTGGGGGCCTTCGCCCTGGGTAGCGTCTGGTACCTGGTCTTCGTGCGCAAGGAGCTGCGCACGGGCGGGATCCTCAGCCACCTGCGCACCGTGCCCCGGGCCGACGATGAGCCCGCGGACTGCGAGAGCATCCCCACTGTGGTCATCCCCGCGTCGGTGACCAAGCCCGTCTCCACCGGCCTGGTGCGGCTGGCCGACGCGCTGCTCGACCAGGGGCGCATCGACATCCTCCGGGTCCAGGAGCTGCCCGACGAGGGGGCCCTGGGCCACTACCTCAAGAGCAAGCGCAGCCGCATCGGTGCCGAGGACGAGGAGGCGCGGCTGGACCCGATCACCGAGGCGCACCTGCGGGTGGTGGACCTCGAGACGCCGAACTTCAAGGACGCGGTGTCCTGTCACGCCATGAGCAACCACGCCGAGTGGATCGTCAGCGCCTGGCCCAAGCACCCCAAGCTGCGCACCATCGTGCGCCACCCCATGGCGTGGTGGATGCATCACCCCCCCTGCGATCTGGCGGTGCTGATGGAGCGGGGGGACGTGTTGCGCTCGAGCGACCGACTGCGCGTGCTGGTCATCGCCCACCCCGGGCCCTACGACACCGCGGAGATCTTCGTGGCCATGCGCCTGGCCCGGGCCTTCGACCTGGGGTGCCTGACCCTGCTGGCGGTGGTCGGGGATCCCGCCGATGTCGAGCGCTTCGCTGCCTACCACGACCAGCTGGGCTGCATGGTCGGGACCACCTGGCGCAGCCGCATCGAGGTCTCCAACGACCCGGTCCGGACGGTTGTGGAGGCCAGCGCCGACTACGACCTGCTGGTGGAGGGAGCCTCGGACCAGCACTCCATCCGCAACCTCTTCGTGGTCTCCGACGCAGCCCGCATCGCAGAGGAAGCCCACTGCTCGGTGCTCCGAGTGCTCGTCCCAGGACACCTGCAGCACCACCGCCTGGCCTTCGACTTCGGCCCCGAGCGCACGGCCACTTCGGTCGCTGTGCCCCGCGACCTGCGGGAGGCGGTGCTGGGTCTGCGACTGCGCCCGCGGCACGCCCACAGCCTGTTCGTCCACATCGGTGACAAGCTGGCCCCCGTGTGCGGTGTCGAGCGAAGCGCGATCACCACGGCCGTGTGGGCCCGCGAGCGCCAGCAGCCCACCGAGACCGAGGACGGGGTGGCCCTGATCGCCCCCATCGTGCGCGGCGCCACTGGTGTGACCGTGGGCGTGTTCACCCTGTGCTCCCCCATCGGCTTCCGCCTGCTGCGTGGACCCGCTGTGGACGTGGTGATCGTAGTCGCCGCCCCCATGACCGAGCGCCGGCGGCAGCTGTCCACCTTCGAGCGCCTGCAGCGCCTCGCGACCCCCGACCTGCTGGCCGATCTACGGGAGGCGAGGAGCCGGGACGACGTGTACGAAGCGTTCGCCTACGCCCTCGGGGAGTAGCGGGATTCCAGTGGCGACGCTGTGAGCGGATGTAGGATGGTTCCATGAGCGGCCCCGCCACCATCGTCCCAGCCCTCATGCTCCTGCCGCTCCCAGCGCTCGGCTCCGTCACCTTCCAGGGCAACACCTACCACCTGGGCGACCCTCACCAGCACACCGGAGTGTCCGGGGACGGAGTGTCCGCAGACCTGGGCGACGGCTGCGTGGAGTGCGGCGCCCTGGCCGATGTCTTCGATCTCGCCAGGGCAAACGGCCTGGACTGGCTGGCCATCACCGATCACGTCAACGGCCCGCTGATCGCCGCCAGCGAGGACGACTTCGCCATGCTCCACGCCATGGTCCTGGAGCACGACGACGAGGGGAGCGGGCTGCTGGTCATCCCCGGCGCGGAGCTGTGCATCTACCTGGGCGATCAGCCGCTGGGGCACAAGAACCTCTACATGTTCGCAGCCGACGACCAGCTCGCCGGCCTCGAGCTGGTGGACGTCCAGCCCTGCCGCTCGGTGGACGTGGAGATCGCAGAAGCGGCCGAGCTCGGCTCCTGGATGCTGGCGTTCGAGGACCGCTGGGGCCCCGCGCTGCTGCTGCCCCACCACCCCATGGCCAGCTCGCCGCTACCCACCGACTGGAGCGTGCACCATCCCGACTGGGAGGTCGCCGTGGAGGTCTACTCGGGCTCGGGCCAGGCTCTGGACCCCGACGCTGCCCACGACCCACCGCTGCTGGGCATCACTCCCGACGGCGCCGTTCACCAGGCCATGAGTCCCGACGGGCATGCGCTGCGGATGGGCTTCATCGGCGGCACGGACAACCACACCACCCAGGCCGGAGACCTCTGCGCGCCCTGGGGCGACGACCGCACCGGCTCCGGTGGGCTGTCGGTGGCCGTGGTGCCCGAGGGCGTGGCCTTCGACCGGCCGGCCCTCTACGAGGCGCTGGTGGAGCGCCGCACCTACGCCACCACCGGCCCCCTGGTGCCCGTGGCGGTGCGCTACACCTCCGGCGGCCGGGAGCTGGGTGGGCTGGGCGCCGAGCTGGCCGTCCCGGATGGGGAAGATCTCGTCATGGAGATCGAACTGCCCGCCGAGCCCGCCGCCCACATCCGCTCGGTGTCCGCCATCACCCCGCAGGGCACCCTGCCGGCGGAGGGCGCCGGGTCCAGCTGGGTGGTCACCCTCCCCGCTCCGCCCCCCCCATGGGTCTACGCCGCCATCGAGCTGGACGGACCCGGCCTGGCCGGCGACGCCTGGTGCGAAGACGGTGGCACCGACGACGCCGAGTGGCTCTGGCTGAGCCCATCCTGGACCGAGATCGACACCGACACCGACACCGGCCCGGGGGACACCGCTGCTCACGCCCCTTCCTCCCGCTGCGGCTGTGGCACCCTGGCATCGCCGGGGCCGCTCGCTCTGCTGGGCCTGCTGGGGCTGGTGATGCGACGCCGTCGCACCATGTCCGAGGAGGCCTGACATGCGCCACGCGCTCCCCATCGCCCTGATCCTGCTGCTCCCTGCCTGCCAGAGCTGCACGGCCGAACCGGAGCCCCACCCCCCACGTCCCGACACGGACACGGACACGGACTCGGACGCGGACGCGGACACGGACACCGACACCGACACCGACACCTGGCCCGAGCCGGAGATCGACTGCACCGCATCCGATGCCAGCATGACCCTCGAGCCAGCCCACCCGTACACGGGCCAGACCCTGACGGCCTCGGTCACCGCGACCAGCGGCTACGTCTACGTGGGCTACACCATCAGCGGCGGGGGCGCCTCGGCCTCGGGTGATCTGGACATCAGCGGAGACGGCCCCTACACCTGGAGCCAGGCCTGGGGCTTGACCGAGCCTGGCTGGGTCCAGGTGGACTTCAGCGCCGACCACGGCGCCACACCCATCTGCACCGGACGGGTCCAGGCACGCCAGGGCAGCGACACCACCGACACCGGCGATCCTCCAGATCCAGAGCGCCCCGACAATCCCATCGGCATCGGCCTGGTGAGCGCGGGCAACAGCGACCAGTGGGACCGGGCAGCGGAGCTGGCGGGCCCCGGAGGCCACATCAAGCTCATCTTCGCTGGGATGACCACCGGCATGACCGGACCGGAGGACGGCTGGGTCACCGCCATCCGCGAGGTCTACGCCCGCGACCTCGTTCCCGTGGTGCGCATGGGCCCGCCGTGGGGCCAGGAAGACGTCCGCAACTCCAGCGACGACGCCCGGCACCGGGACTACACCAGCCTGGCCCGCTCCTACGCCAACGTGGTAGCCGGCCTGCCCCTGCGCGAGGGCTGGCCCATCTGGATCGAGGTCCACAACGAGCCCAACCTCTGCTACGAGTGGGAGTGCGACGCATCGGAGGGCTGGCTCGACCAGGCCACCATGGCGGCCGAATACGCCAGCCTGTTGCGGGACGTCACCACCGCCCTACGCGGGCTGGGCGACGACCGGGTCAAGGTGATCAACGGCGGCCTGTCGCCGGGCAGCGTGGGGTCCTGCGAGTGCGGCACCGACAACTACAGCGGTGGCCACACCAGCACCACCTACATCGCCGCCATGCGGGCCGAGGTGCCCACCGTGTTCTCCGATCTGGACGGCTTCGCCAGCCACGCCTACCCCTCCCAGGGCGAAGGCTGGGGCTTCTTCGAGGCCTACGAAGACTGCGCCGCGGGCCTGGCCTACTGGCGCACCGAGATCGACGCCGCGGGAATCCCCTACAAGCCCGTGCTGATCACCGAGACCGGCTGGACCGTCGACGACGGCGCTCACGGCTCGCGAGACGACGTGGCCGCGTGGACGGTCTCGGCGTGGCAGGACGACTGGTTCCCCGAGGCCCAGCTCGAGGCCGTCATGCCCTTCCAGCTCCAGGACGCCGCCTGGGACTCTTTTTCATGGGTGCAGACCAGCGGCGAGACCTACCCGGTCTTCGACGCGGTGCGTGACTGGCGCTGCGGGATGGCGTTTCCCGAGGGGTGCTGAAGGGCTGCCCAGCGCCAGGAACCCTGCGCTGGGCACACGGAGCGCGACTTCTGCATAGTCCTTGGATGCAAGCTCGAGGAGTCAACGGCTCCAGGAGGTCATCATGAACGTTCCACGCAGACAATACGGGAAGTACATCAGGGAACGGCGAGATGCGCTGGGCATGACACAGCGCGACCTGGCGGAGCTGATCGGTGTCCACAACTCGGCCGTCGATTCCTGGGAGGGAGAGAACACCAAGCCCAGCCTCGACAACCTGCACAGGCTGGAAGAAGCGATGGGTCCCGCGGCCCTACGGCTCGTGAAGCGCGTGCGCTGCTCGTGCGATCTCGCGGACAAGATGGACGACATCCTCCGCATGGCCGAAGACGGCGTCATCGCGGCCGGCAGCGCCGCCATGCAGTTCTTCCGGCCCCTGCCGGTCGATGAGCACACCTACGGCCGCCTGGGCAACCCGAAGCTCGAGGCAGACGCCCACACGCACGAGGTGCTGGTCAAGAGCATCGGCCCCGACATGCAGTACCTGGCCAGCGAGGTCGGCTGCGAGGCCGTGCTCTACGGCGAGGAGTTCGCGGCTGATCCCGACACCCCCTTCGGCGAGCGGATTCGAGCGACCGAGCGCAAGGTCCCACCGGGCCCCCAGTGCCACTACGCGGACAGCGTCGAGGACTTCGTACAGAAGCTGACGGGAGATGAAGAGAGCGGCCCCAGGCTGGGCGTCATCGCCGACCCCATCGACGGCAGCAGCAACCTCGAGCTGGGCCTGGGCGGACAGTTCGTGTCCGCCGTCGCCATCCTCGACGGCTCGGAGCTGCTGGCCAGCGCGATCTACGATCCCTACGGCGCCGTGCTGTACAGCGCCGCCCTCCACCCTGGCTACGACTCCCACCCCGCCACCAAGATCGCCAGGATGCGGCACCTGCGGGCGGGCGTGACCACCAAGCTCGAGCCCGACGCGGAGTTCGGCCGGCGCGTGTTGTCCTTCCACGCCTCGCGCACCGCCAAGCCCGAACGCCGTGCCATGCTCGGCCAGTTGAGCAACCTCATGGCCGAGGCCCTCGACGTGAGCGCCAGCGAGCCGAAGGATCTGCGCCTCTTCTCGGGCGGCATCACCGCCATCAACTGCGGCCAGGCCTCCCTCGCAGCGGTGGCCGCGCGGCGCTACGCCTCGTTCACCACCACCATCACCTCGATCTGGGACCTCGCAGCCGGTGACCTGCTCATCCGTTGCGCCGGTGGGTATCTCACCGACTTCGACGGGCTGCCCATCGACTACGGTGGCGGACCCGAGAAGATCTCGGCCGTCGCCTCCTGGGACCGCCAACTCCACGCCAAGATGGTCGAGAGACTCCGCAAGGTTCGCAACCGGCGCTGAGCGCGACCCGTGCTACGAGCCGCACGAAGCCAGGGGCAGCCCGCAGAGCTGTTCCCAGCCCGCCTCTGGCGGACCCGCCACCAGCCGCCCCTGGACCGACCAGGCGTAGCGGGCCGCCGGCCACAGGGGCCAGTCGTCCCAGGGGGCGAGGGTGCAGGACAGGCCGACCCTGCCGGGATTTCGAACGGGCTCGGCGTAGGCGTAGCAGGTGAACGACGCAGAGGCGGGCCGATCGTCCAGCTGGTGTTCCACCCTGTCCAGGCACAGTGCCACGTCCGCGGCCTCGTCACTGCCGCCGCGGGCCCGCCCCGCCAAGGGGGGCTCCAGCAGCCCCTCACCCATCCAGAACGCTCCGTCGTCCCCGTGGGCGGGCACCCCGACGCTGTGGGCTCCCTCTGCGTCGGCGAAGCAGATGCTCTCGTAGCCGGGGCCGGTCAGCTCCAAGGCACCGAAGGGGCGCCGGCTGTTGCCGAGCCACAGGTCGCAGCCCGCGTCGAGGACCACCGTGGAGGTGATCTCCACCCAGGTCGTGCTCTGGCTGGCGGTGACACGGAGCCTGCGCTCCTCCCACAGCGGCAGTGCCTCGAGCCCCAGGTCGTCGTCGTGGTGCCAGGTGGCACCTCCACACTGGGTCACGATCTCCACCCCCTCACCGCCCACAATGTCCGCCTCCACCCGGTGATGGCAGAACAGGTCCGCGAAGACCGGCCCCTGCTCGCAGGATCCGAGCGCCCCTCCCGTCGCCTGGTCCAACCCCATGCAGCCCGTCTGGTAGCTGCACAGATCCACGTTGAACTGGGCCGGCGCGTAGGGGCTGTCGTCGCGATGGACGTTCGAGGGCCGCTCGAGGGTGGACAGGTGCACGATGGCGTTGCCGATGTTGCGTCCGTCGCCCACCTCGGGGCAGTAGACGAGCACCGGCTGCTCGGCAGAGCCGCCCACCTGGGCCGATGGCGCGGTCACGACGAAGCACGAGCCCCCCTGATCCCGGCCAGCCGCCAGCTGCACCAGCGCGCCATCAGCCCCCCGCCCCAGCCGGCCCTCACCGCAAGCGCAGAGCACCAGCGCCGCCAGCGGCCCGGCGGTCCGAAGCGAAGAGAGACACATGGAGACCTCGCGGATGGCGTACTTCGGCGCACGGTGCACCGAAGCCCTAGCCGCGCAGCGACAGGAGCGTGCCTATGGGAAACGACAAAGTACTGGGCAGAGATGAGCTCGAGCGGGCGGCCGAGCGCCATGGCATCGATGTGGACTCGGAGTCCGTGCGCCCCTGGGAGGTGTCCGAAGACCTGTGGGACCTGCCCCGGAGCATCGGGCGGACCCTGCGCTCCGCCGAGCTCGAGCGCCAGTGGGCCGCCACCGATGAGGTGAACGCGAGCAGCTCGGGCTACTTCCCGCGGGGGATGAGCCGCTCCGCCCGCTGGGCACACGGTGCGGCCATGGCCAGCCGGGCTCAGAGCCGGTGGACGAAGGCCATGGACCACGAGGCCGCAGCCAGGGCGCTCCAGCGCCTGGCGGAGTTGCTCGGGATCGAGACGGGCTGGCCCGATCCTCCGAGTCGTTAGGCGTGGTAGCATCCGCCCTCCCATCCTCGAGGCCCACGCGTGACCGAGCACTCTCCCAGCGGGGGACGATCATGAGCACCGATCCCCTCCTCCACGCCCGCGCCGTGCTCACCGAGCATGACCTCCCGCCAGGATTGCTTCCCGGCAATGTGGACAGCACCCGCTTCGATCCCACCAGCGGCAGGCTCGAGGTGACCCTGCGGGAGACGGTCTCCACCAAGCCCGACGGGATCCCGGTGCGCTACGCCACCACCGTGAAGGCCCGCGTGAAGCAGGGCGCCATCGACGAGCTCGAGGGCGTGGAGGCTCGCTTCGCCCTGTGGCTCCGCGTCGCGGCGATCCGCAGGGACGGCGAGAAGCTGGCCTTCGAGGTTGGCCGGATCACCAAGCGGCTACCTGAGGCGTCCTTCCGCTAGAACCCGAAGCTGAAGCTGCGCTCACGAACCATATCGATGAGGTAGCGGTCGATGTCGTCCTGGCCATGCATCCAGCGAGCCAGGCGCAGACCCCGCAAGGCTCCCGAGATCGCGGAGTAGGACAGCTCCTCGCGCAAGCGGCGCGCCCGGTGGCCCACGGTCACGCCCCCAGGCCACTCGGTGAGGTAGGGCACGCCCTCTCCAGCGCGGGTCTCCGCTGTGTAGGTGTAGCGCTTGAAGGGCTCCTCCTTCGGGCGCCGGTTCTGCGGATCGACCATCTCCTTGAGCCGATACTCCACGGCCAGGGCATCCAGGGCGGCGGCGATGCCCTTCATCACCGGGCTCGGCTCCCCCATCAGGGCCCGATAGCGCTCGTCGGCCTTGCGCACCCGGCGGCGGACCACGCCGTTGGGGGCGAAGCGGTCCATGGAGCGCAGCAGCAGCCAGAAGGTCGCCGCGTTGCGCTCGAAGTACTCGACCCGGTGCTCCCGCAGGACGGGGTTGTCCGACGCCCGACAGTACGCCAGGCCGTTCATCAGGACGTCGAGACGGCGGAGCAGGGAGGGACCCCAGGTGCGATTGAGCAGGGCGTAGCCCTCCTCGGTGAGGTTGAGGGTCTCGTGGGCCTCGAGGTGGGCGTTCTTCTGGGAGCCGCTCCAGAAGTGGACGTCCTCCCAGGGCACCTCCATCACGCGACCCTCGGCCCGCAGCTGCTCCCACAGCGCCGTCCCCGGGAAGGGCGAGAGCCGGGTGAGCTGCTGGTAGGTGGGGCAGAGGGAGACGAAGTAGTTCAGATCCTCGTGGATGTTGCTGTGGTCGTGCCAGTCCCAGCCGCAGATCCAGGCTCCGATGGTCCGGATGCCCATGCCGTGCAGGCGCGAGAAGACCTCTCGAGCGTCGGCCCCGTCGCGCTTGTCGTAGCCGTGGTCGCCGGCGAACTTCGACTCCACTCCGATGAACACACAGCCGATCCCAAGCTCGGCGATGGCATCCCAGCCGTGCCTCTCGGCGAACTGCGAGATGTGATCCACAGAGCCGAAGCCGAACCAATCGACCCGCTCCATCAGCTCCGGCTTCCCCATCCAGTAGCGACGCAGCTGATCGAGGTAGGCCGGATGGCGGAAGTGATCCTCCTCCACCACGAAGACCTGCTTCACCTCCGGGAACTCCTGGTGGTACTCCGCCATGTTCTCCACCAGCTCCTCGGGGCTGAGCAGCTGGATGCGCTTGCGGTTGAACAGGGCGGTGGTGGAGCAGAAGTCACAGCCACCGATGCAGCCCAGGCCCGAGACCAGGAAGCCCACGGTGCCGCTGGGGAACTGGGTGAGGAACGGGACCGAGCCCCCCGCCTTGGGCATCAGCCGCTGCTTCATGGGCTTGCCGACATCCTCACCCAGGTGCTGGCGCAGGAAGCAGACCCCCTCTCCCTTGACGATGTGGTCCACGTAGCTGTGCTTGGTCTGCTCGTCGTAGGCCGCATCGAAGGCCTGCGCCGCGTAGGAGCCCAGCATGATGTTCGTGCCCGGCGAGGCCTCGCGGATGTGCTTGCACATCTCCATCACGGAGTCCAGGTGCACCGGGAAGGCCGAGATGCCGATGATGTCGTAGCCCTTGGCCACCTCCGCCTCGAAGTCCTCCCAGCGGGGGTACTCGAGCAGCGTGGCCTCGGCGTCGATGTTCTGGGCCAGGATGTGGTTGGCGAAGCAGTGGGTGTGCGACAGCAACCCGAACATGCCGTCGCCCTTGGTGAAGCGCTGGCCGGTGGCATCGGTGAGGGAGTCGTTGCCCGGCAGCGTGGGGTACGGGCCGGTGGGGGTGGTCAGGAGGATGCTGCGTTCCACGTTGGACCTCGGGAGAGGAGGATCAGGCCAGGGTGTGCTGGCGGAGGAAGGGGGCCATCAGGCTCACGAAGGCCTCGGGCCGCTCCTCCTGCCAGAAGTGACCACAGAAGGGCACCAGCTCGAAGCGCTCGGCGCCGGGGATCTCGCTCGAGAGCCGGTGGCCCCATGAAGGCGAGATGTACGAATCGTCCGCTGCCCACAGCACGATGGTGGGCCGCTCGAAGCGGCGCAGCGCAGGGACCACCGCCTGGCTGTAGCGGGCGTGTCCAGCCCGCAGGAAGCGAATGAAGCCCCGCCTGGCGTCGCGATCCCCGTGCAGGGGCCGCAGGTACTCGGCGATCATCTCCCCGCTCAGGCGGGAGCCGTCGAAGAGTCCGCGGCGGAAGGCGGAGAACGGGGTGTGGGCCTCACGGAGCAGAAACGCACCCGATCGCGCGAGGGCGTCCGCCAGCACGGGAACCCCCATCACCCGCTGCAGCCCGACCACCTCCGGCACCGGCCAGTTGTCGTAGCAGACGCAGTTGGTGATCACGAAGCAGCTGATGCGCTCCGGGTTCCGCGTGGCCAGGATCTGGGCCGCGGCGCCACCCTGATCGTGGCACACCAGGGCGAAGCGGCTGTGGCCCAGGGTGTCCATGAACTCCTCGAGCATGTCGGCCTGGGCGTCCATGTGGAACAGGTCCGCCTGCGGATCCACCCGGGTGTCGCCCAGGCCCATCAGATCCGGGGCCAGACAGTGGAACTCGCCGGCCAGATCCGCCATCACGCGCCGCCACAGCTGGCTCGAGGTCGGGATGCCGTGCACCAGCAGCACCGTGGGGAGCTGGGGATCGCCCATCTCGAGGTAGGCCACCCGCGCTCGTCCGAGCTGCACGGTGCGCTTGTTGGGGAGCTGTGCGGGGGAGGAGCTGGACACGGCGTCCTCGGGGCTCGGGTAGGCAGCGCAGCGCGCCTCGAAGGGTGGCGCTTTTTTAACTACCGATAGGTATATTATCGGGCCACAGCATGCAAGTGCGTCGCCGAGCCCACGGGGCCTTCGTCTCAGCTGCCCGAGTACTGAACGTAGAATCCACCTGAGCCGGACAGGCCCGAAGCACCGATGATCAGGTCACCGGCGCCGTCACCGTCCACATCCCCGATCCCCACCCCCTGTCCGGCGGCCTCGGCGTCGGTCGTGCCGTACAGCAGCGCGTGGCCATCGGTGGTGACGAAGCTTCCGGAAAGGGGCCCGTAGAACAGGCTGGCCATGCCCGAGTATCGCCCCACGCTGGACTCCCCTGCTGCGCCCACCAGCACATCGGCGTAGCCGTCGCCGTCGCTGTCCCGCAGGGCCACCCCGCTGCCAGCGCTGTCGACGGCGGCCGTCCCCCGCACGATGGCATCGGCAGCGCCGAGATCGACCGCACCGCTGGTGGGTCCCAGCACCAGGTACGCCGCCCCCTCCTGCCGGGTGGTCACGGAGGTGCTGGACGCACCGACGAGCATGTCGTCGTAGCCGTCGCCGTTGTGGTCCCCCATGGCCATGCTGATGCCCACGGTGGATCCCGGCGACTCACCGACCAGGTGGACGTCGGCGTCCATCGCGGCCAGGTTGCCGTAGACGGGCATCTGCGCCACCACCACCATCCCCAGGCTGGCGCCGTAGGTGTTGGCGTAGGGGGCGGAGACCATGGCGTCACCGAAGCCGTCGCCGTTGATGTCACCCCCGCCCCGGGCCTGCCGGCCCATGTAGGAGCCGCTCCCGGGCCCATCGATGGTGGCGTCGGCATCGCTGACCAGGTCGATCTCCCCGGTGACCGGACCGTAGCTGATGTAGAGAGCACCGCTGGAGCCCGCGACGTTGTAGGCGCCGATGAGGGCATCGGCGAGCCCGTCCCCGTCCAGGTCCGCCAGATCCGAGCCGTGGCCGGTGTAGGTGCCCTGGTCACCGTACAGCCAGGCGTCGGACGCGTCGAGGTCGAGGTTCGCTGTGACCGGACCCAGCACCACCCTGGAGCCCGGGATGGCGCTCCATGGACAGCCCACGATGATGTCCAGGTAGCTGTCACCGTTGGTGTCCCCCATGCCGATGCTGCGCCCGCTGCCGTAGCAAGCGTCCCCGGAGGTGGTCAGGGCGAAACCGGTGTCCACCAGGCTGGCGGAGCCACTCATGGGGCCGTAGGCCAGGTAGGCGCCCACCGTCGAGCTGTACAGCGTGGCGGCCAGCACGTCCTCGTGGCCATCGCCATCCACATCCGCCACCTCGATGAGCCGACCGCCATCGGCGGTGGCACCTGCCGCCGTGCGAACGGCGTCTGCGCTGCCAAGATCGTAGCTGCCCACGAAACCGCAGTGCAGATCAGCCCCGTTGCAGTCCTGGTCGATGCCGTCCTCGCAGACGTCCGTGGCCTCGGGGTGCACGGTAGCGTCGGCGTCGTCGCAGTCGATGTCGCCCGTGTCCACCCAGCCGCACCCGCTGGACCAGTAGCCATCACCATCGACGTCGAAGTCCTCGTCGACCTCACCATCGCAGTCCTGGTCGTCCTGATCGCAGACCTCCACGGCCTCGGGATGCACCGCCGGATCGGAGGGATCGCAGTCCCCCCCCTGCTGCACCCAGCCCTCCCGCGGATCGCAGGTGGTCTCCAGCTCGGCAGGGTGACCCCAGCCGTCGCCGTCGCTGTCGCTGTACCAGGTGGAGACCTCCCCCCGATCGGCGCGGCCGTCGCAGTCGTCGTCGTCACCGTCGCAGACCTCCTCGGCTCCAGGGTGGACCGATGGATCGCCGTCGTCGCAGTCGGTGCCGTCCAGCACCCAACCCTCCGGGCCTTCGATGGACTCCTGGTAGACCTCGGGATCTCCGAAGCCGTCGCCGTCAGCGTCCTGGTACCAGGTGGCCTCCTGGCGCTCGAGCACCGCCACACCCTCACCGGGTGTCCAGTCGTGGTCAGCCGCGCTGTCCCTACCCGAGTCGTCCCCCGCAGGGGGGGAGCCGGTGTCCGCGGGCACGCCACAAGCGAACAGCAGAAGCAGAGAGGGAACACCCAGCCTTTGGAGATGAGACAGCATCACTCCATGCTGTGCCGCTGCGCCGAAAACCCGATCAGTCGCTCGCGCGCCGCCGACGGGCCGCCAGCCCGAGCAAGCCCAGGCCCAGACCCCACATGCCCAGGGAGCTGCCCGCCGCACAGCCGCAGCCGCCCGGCTTCTCCTCCGGCTCCTCCTCCGTCGGCCCGGTGTCCGCCGTGTCCACCGGGGGCGCGGTGTCGATGGGGGGATCCTCGATGTACCGAGCGTCCACGTGCTCGTCGATCCAGTCCATCACCGTGTCGATGCGGGTGGAGCTACCCCAGCCGGTGGTGCAAGGGTAGTCGTAGTCGTCCCAAGACCCGACCCAGGACATGATGCCCGCCAGGACCAGCTCACCGCCCTCGGTCTCGATGAACGCGGCGCCGCCGGAGTCGCCCCAGCACATGTTGGTGCCCTTGTTGTAGCCGTAGAGCCAGTGCTCATCGTACTGGTACAGCGGCACATCCACGGTGCGCTTGGTGCCCGAGTCCCAGCCGTCCTCGTGGGTCACGCCGTAGCCGACATAGCGGACGGTGCGGCCAGTCCAGCTCTGGTCCACGGAGGCCCGCGTCAGCCGGGCTGGCGTGACCCCCTCGAAGGGCGACTCCAGCTCGATCAGGCCTGCGTCGCGGCCGTTGGCCATGCTGGAGAGGTAGTCCGGATGCTCGTACACCGCGGCGATGCGCGCAACACCGTCGTTGGACCCGGAGCGGGGAGACTGGCCCATGTAGGCCACGGATCCGGCCGGATCGGTGATGTCCTCAACGCAGTGAGCCGCCGTGAGCACCCACGATGGGTGGATGAGGGTCCCGGTGCAGGTGCCACCCCCAACCCAGAGCATCACCACCTCGGGGTATTCCCCGGTGACCTCACCCCCGATGATGGGGGCCGCGTGGAGGGTGGGTAGCAGCATTGCAGCGAAGGGCAGAAAATGAAACATCATGTTTCTCCTGCCCTGTAGGTAGCGCCAACCCGGCCGGACGCTGTCCAGGCTCTGTCAAGCCCCCTCGCGAGTCCTCGACCTGGTGACCCCCGTCACACCAGCGGCTGCGGGAACACGATGCTCTGGAAGATGCGGAAGGCGAAGCTGTCGGTCATCAGTGAGATCCAGTCCACCGCCAGGCGCGAGGGAGAGGGGAGAGGGTCGTAGCCGGCGCCGGTGATGAACCGGGTGAAGAAGCGGACGTGCTCTGAGGCGTCCACGTCAGTGCGGCTCCAACGATCCATGGGGCGCTCGGCCAGGTACGCCACCAACTCGTCGAAGTTGCGCTCGAGCACGCCATCGGCCTTGAGCCGATAGGCCGCGAGCTT
>CAZHIK010000030.1:0-23144 GCA_964532635.1 uncultured Enterobacterales bacterium | reverse complement strand
GGCCCTGGCCGACGAGCCCGACCTGCAGCTGCTGGTGGGTGACATCCGCGACCACTGCCTCCCGGCCGCCCAGATGATCACCTGCTTGGACGTGCTCCACTACATGCCCCCCGAGCAACAGGACGCGGCCCTCGCGCGCATGGCCGAGGTCCTCGCTCCGGAGGGTCAGCTGCTGGTGCGCGACGGCCAGGCCGATGGTGGGCTGCGCACCGCCGTGCTCCGCGCCTTCGAGACCGTGGCGGTGGCCATCGGACGCCACCGGGGCGACGGGGTGTTCTTTCGGCCGGCCCTTTCCCTCCGCCAAGCCATGGAATCCCTCGGCCTCGAGGTCTCCGTGGCCCCCTGCCGTGATGGCACCCCCTTCGCCAACCTGCTGTTCGTGGCGCGCAAGCCCTCGGAGACCCCAGCACCATGATCATCGCCATCACCGGAGTGGGCGCCTTCAGCGCACTGGGCCCGGACGCCTCCACGACCTTCGACGCCCTCTGTCGGGGCGAAAGCGGCCTCGACGGCGCCCCCACCTGGGGCGAGCGGGGGCCCGCGGGCATGCTCGACGCTGATCGCCTGCGCCCCTCCTCGTTGCTGGCCGAGGACGCGTGTCGCCAAGCCCTGGGGACGCTGCCCACCCCTGACGGCCTGGCCGTGGTGGGCGCCACCACCAGCGCCGACATGAGCCTCACCGAGCCCTGCTGGAAGCAGCTGGCGGATCCCGACGGCGAGCCGGGTCCCTTCGACATCTGGCCTCAGCTCTGCCACCGACCCACCCAGCACGTCTCCCAGGCGCTGGCGGCCACAGGCCCCCGCCTGTCTCTCTCGACCGCCTGCACCTCCGGCGCCTGCGCCGTGGGGGCCGCCGCCGATCTCATCCGCGCCGGGCGCGCCTCCGCCGCGATCGCCTTCGGGGTCGACGCTCTGTGCGACACCACGGTCCACGGCTTCGCCAGCCTGGGCCTGTACGATCCCCAACCCTGCAAGCCCTTCGACGCCGAGCGCCGAGGCCTCAACCTGGGCGAAGGCGCGGGCGCCCTGTTGCTCGAGCCCCTGCCCGCCGCCCTTGCCCGCGGCGCCAGCCCCATCGCGCTGCTGGCCGGCTACGGCAACAGCGCCGACGCCTACCGCCTCACAGCCCCGGAGCCCGGGGGCCGCTGCGCCGCCGTGGCCATCCGCACCGCTCTGGGCGGGCTCCCAGCCGAGAGTGTGGGCTGGGTCTGCGCCCACGCCACCGGCACACCCATCAACGACGAGGTCGAGGCCGAGGTGCTGCGGCGCGAGCTGCCCGAGGCCCTGGTCACCGGCCTCAAGGGGGCCGTGGGCCACACCCTCGGCGCCGCGGGCGCCCTCGAGGCCGTGGTCACGGCCCTGGTGGTGCAGTCCGGCAGGATGCCGCCCCACATCGGCACCGACGGCCGCAGCTTCCCCGACCTGAACCTGCTCACCCAGCCCGAGCAGCGCACCCTCGAGGCTGCCATGAGCGTGAACTTCGCCTTCGGCGGACACAACACCGCCCTGCTCCTCACCCGGTACAGCCCATGATCCGCATCGCAGCCACCAACCTGTGGGTCGCAGGCGGCGCCGAGGGCCTGCTGGACGACCTGCTCAGCGGTACGCCGCGGCCCGCTCCTGCCCCCAATCCAACCCGCCCCGCGCAGGTAGCCGCCGGCCCCTGGCGCCGCATGAGCCGCCTCACCCGCATGGTGGTGGCCACCGCAGCCCCCCTGCTCGAGGGCCGCGACGACCTGGACCGCCTGCCGGTGATCTGGGGCACTGCCATGGGCGAGCTGGTCCCCGTGGCTCGCTTCCTGGAGCGCCTGTACCGTGAGGGACCCCAGGCCTGCAGCCCACTGGCCTTCCAGAACTCCGTCACCAACGCCCCCGTAGGCCACCTCAGCATCGGCCTGGGCCTCCGCGGCGCTTCCGAGACCCTCTCCGCTGGTGGGGCCACCGGCCTGACCGCGCTGATGCGAGGTGTGGACCTGCTCCGCCTGGGACGTGCGGATGCGGTGCTGGTGGTGGCTGGTGACGATCTGAACGATCACACCCAGCGGGCGTGGACCACCCTTGGCCGCGACGACACCCTCGGTGAGGCCATGGCCGCGGTGCTGCTGGCGGTGGATGGAGCGGGCCCAGTGCTCGAGATCGAGCTGGGCTCGAGTGCGATCCCGGGCTCTCCCGTCCTAGCGCGCGCCACGCACCTGCCCGACGAGCCTCCTCTCCGGGCCGTGCCGGGGGCCGTGGCTCCCGAAACGAGCCTGGGTGTGGTGCCCACCGCGAGCCTGGCTTGCGTGGCCGCCCTCGCCCAGGCCGGGCGCCCGGGCTCTGTCATCGACCAGGACGGCCCCATGTTCCTCACCGCCCGCGTGCTGGAGGCCCCGTGATCCCTACCGCCCTGCTTCCCCTGCTGCTGATCGCGGTCCCCCTGCACGCCCAGGACGCCGAAGGAGCCGAGGTCGAGCCGCCCCCAGGCGCCAGCACCGAGGCCCCCGCGCCGCCGCCCGTGGAGCACCAAGACGTGCAGCACACCGAGGTGCCCCACTCGGAGGTCCCCCACCAGGTCGTGCAGCCCGACGAGCCTCCGCCCCCGGTCATGGAGGACCGGGACCCCAAGCTGATCCTCGACGCCACCCCGGACTACCCCGAGACCGCCCGCGACCAGGGCATCCAGGGCGACGTCATCCTGCAGCTCGAGGTCCGAGCTGACGGCAGCGTGGGCGCCGTGGAGCTGATGCAGGCTCCCCACGAGCTGCTGGCCTGGCCCAGCCTCGAGGCCGCCCGCCAGCTGCTGTTCGAGCCCGCTATCCAGGGCGGACAGGCCGTGGACGTCACCATCCTGTACCGCTTTCGCTTCGACCTGGGCCTGGCCGACGAGACCGGCCAGCCGGTGCCCGGCAGCCTCCACGCGCGCGTGGTGGACCCCGACGGTCTGGGTGTGCCCGGCGCCAGCGTCAAGCTGCTCAACCTCGACGACGCCACCGCGGAGATCCTGACCCTCGACGTGGACCCCGACGGCTCCTTCGACGCCCTCTTCCTGCCCTCGGGCAACTACAAGCTGGTGGTGGAGCACTCCGCCTTCTCGGCCACCGAAGCCGAACTGGTGATCCACGCCGGAGAGGTGCTGCAGCGCACGGTGACCCTCTTCCCCACCGGCGCATACGAGATGGTGGTCACCTACGAGACCCGCACCTGGCGCGAGGTGGAGCGGGCTCCCCTCGAGGCCAACACCGGCACCGTCACCGGCGCCTACGAGCTCACCCGCCGCGACATCGAGGCCAACCCCGGCTCCCTCGAGGACGTCAGCCGCGCGGTCCACAGCCTGCCTGGCGTGGTCAGCGACGGCGACATGCTCGCCAGCTTCCACGCCCGGGGCGGCGAGACCGACGACGTGGTCTTCATGCTCGACCGCGTGCCCCTGCAGAACCCCTTCCACCTGGCCGGCTTCAACTCCATGTTCAACCCCGACATGATCGCCGGGGTGGACTTCTTCGCAGGCGCCGCCCCCGCCGACGTGCCCGCGGGCACCTCTGCCGTGCTGGCCATCGAGTCCTGGGACGGCGAACCCGAGCAGGACGGCGACGCCATGGACGGCGCGCTGGACATCTCCGCCTCCAGCCTCCGGGCCCACGTCATGGGCCCCATCGGCCAGAACACCAGCTTCGCCCTGGCGGCTCGGCGCTCCTACCTCGAGTCCTACTTCCAGGTCATGAAGTGGCTCAACCTGCTGGACACCGCCTTCGCGGCGCCCGAGTACAGCGAGATCTCCGCCCGCTTCGCCTGGAAGCCCGACGCCCGCCACCGCGTCATCGCCACCGCCATGCGCTCCGGTGACTCCCTGGCGCTGGTCAACTCCGATGACGCCGCCCTGATCAACTTCGAGGGCCACCTCGAGCTGGACAACAACCTCTCCCTGATCTCCCTGGACCACCGCTTCGAGGCCAGCGAGCACACCACCCTGCACTCCACCACTGCGTGGACGCGAGACCGCTCCTTCCTGCTGCGGGACATGGGAGGCGAGTACCGCCAGGACGTGCTCACCAACCGCTGGTACGGCCGCAGCGACCTGTACGTCACCGCCGGGCCACAGAGGCGGCATCAGATCTCGAGCGGCCTGGACTTCAGCTACATCGCGGTGGACGCCGAGGGCCTCATCGAGGATCTGCGCACGGACCCCACCTGGTACAACGCGCCCCTGGCCGAGTACGACCACCCCCAGGTGGAGCTGAGCCAGGCACTCATCTACCCCGAAGGTTCCGCCTACCTGCAGGAGACCTGGGAAGGTCCCGTCCAGGTGCGCCTGGGTGCCCGCGCCACCGCCACCGGCGCCACCGGGGAGCTGCTCTTCTCCCCCCGCGCGGGCCTGAGTGTCCCGCTGCCCACCGGCACAGTGCCCAAGGCCAGCTGGGGCATCTACCACAAGACTCCGCGCGATCCACGGATCTACGACGTGGAGCTGGGCAATCCCCACATCCAGTCCGAGCAGGCCATCCACTACGTGGTCGGCATCGATCAAGCGTTCCCCCTGCCGGGCGAAGAGGCCGGTGGCCTGCTGCGCCTCGAGGCCTACCACATCGAGCTGTCCGACCTGGTGGTCAACCCCGACAACTGGGACGCTGTGAACCGCGGCGTCACCTACACCAACGACGGTTCGGGCACCAACCGCGGCATCGACGCCATGCTGGGGGCCCGCTCGGGACGACTGCAGAGCATGGTCACCTACTCGCTGCTGAAGGCCCAGCGCACAAACCCGCTGAACGAGGTCTTCGAGCAGACCTTCGCCCCGGCTCAGGACCAGCGCCACACCCTGGGCGCCGCCCTCGAGTACCAGCTCACCCCCCACTGGCGTACCACCGCCCGCTACAGCTTCCACACAGGACGGCCCGTCTCCACCGTCGACGTGGTGGATGGTACCGACCTGGTGGAGGTCAGCTGCGTCAACTGCCAGCGCTTGGGCGACTACCACAACCTGGACGTGCGGGCCGAGTGGCGCAAAGCCATGCAGCACTACCGCCTGACCTTCTACGTCGAGGTCCTCAGCGTCACCGGGCTGCTGTACGCCAGCGACTTCGTCCCCACCGTCACCGTCACCGAC
Source organism: uncultured Enterobacterales bacterium (assembly GCA_964532635.1). Taxonomy (GTDB): domain Bacteria; phylum Myxococcota_A; class UBA796; order UBA796; family JAFGLY01; genus CALDOK01. The sequence goes on along the minus strand of CAZHIK010000030.1, from coordinate 18,061 downwards.
GGCGTGCGCGAGGACGGCATGTTCAGCCACCTGCCCACCCGACCCTTCATCGGAGTGCGGGCGGACTTCTAGGCGCGCCTGCCCCCTTGCCCCCCTCCCCCCCCGGCGATATGCGGGCCGGCCTCTCGCCACCGTGGAGCGACGCTATGGAGCAGCTGAAGCTCGATCTCAAGAAGCTGATCATCGAAGCCCTGATGATCGAGGACATGGAGCCCGACGAGATCGGCGACGACATGGTGCTCTGCGGCGACGGCCTGGGCCTCGACTCCGTGGACGCCCTCGAGCTGGCGGTGGAGATCGAGCGGGTCTACGGCGTCACCTTCCCGGAAGCCGCCCGCAGCCGCGAGGTCTTCCAGAACGTGCAAACCCTGGCTGTCTACATCGACGAGCACCGCGCCTAGGGGCAGCTCGACCCGTTAGCGGGGAGACATGCCCCGCCGCTCGCCACCGTGGACCCTGCGCCTGATCCTCGGCCTGATGGTGGCCGGGCTGGTGCTGGTGGGCACAGAGCTGGGGCTGAGGCTCATCCTGGGGCCGCCGGAGCCGCCCATCCTGGTGGAGCCCCGCTTCCACGCCGACGGCCCCGCCTTCGACGTGGTGCAGGGCCGGGTCACCCCCATCTACCAGCGCCGGGATCACGTGCCCCCCTTCGGCTTCGAACCCACCGACGGCCTACCCCGCGTGCTGGTGCTGGGTGGCTCCTCGGTCCACGGCGGCAGCCGGCTGGGCCACGAGCTCGAGTTCCCAGGCCAGCTCGAGCGGGGCCTGCAGTGGCACGGGCTGCCCGCCGAGGTCATCAACCTCGGCAAGCCCTCCCTGGACAGCCACGGGATCCGCCTGATCGTCGATCAAGCCCTGGCCTTCGAGCCCGACCTGTTGGTGCTCTACATGGGCCACAACGATCTAGGCAACACCACCATGGAGGCCCGCTACGGCGACGTGGGCAGCGCCCTGACCGTGCGCACCCAGGTCGCGCTGCGGCGCAGCAAGCTCTACGAGACCATGGTGGCCAGCGCGGTCAAGACCCTGCCCCCGGTCCAGGGTGACCAGACCGAGCGCTGGCAGAGCCCGCCCATCGACGACGCCCAGCGTGTGCTGGCCGCCGAGGCCTTCCGGGACAATCTGGTGCACATGGTGCGCGCGGCTCGGAACCGCGGGAGCGACGTCGTTCTGGTCACCCCCATCTCGGAGCTGAGCGAGCGCCCGCCCTCGGGCACCCTCTGTCCCGAGTACGAAGACCTCACCATGCAGCCGGGTGATCCGGACAAACCCGGAGCGTCCCCCGAGATCGACGACGCCCTCGCCCAGCGCCCCGACTGCCCTCAGCTGCTGTACACCCGCGGCCGCCGGCGGCTCGAGAACGGTGTCCCCGGAGCCTGCGAGGACCTCCTGCGAGCCTCCCACCTGGACCCCCGCCCCCTGACCGCCAGCGAGGACATGGTGGACGCCATCCGAGCCGCCGCCCGGGTGAGCGGCGCCGAGCTGTTCGACCTGCGGGCCGAGGTGCTGGCCGAACAGTGCGTACCCCCGGTGGACTGGTTCATGGACAACGTGCACTTCAGCGAGCTGGGCCACTCCGAGGTCGCCGACCGGCTGCTGCCCGTCGTCGAGGCTCGGCTCAGGGCTCGGATCGGCGCCCCTGCCGCCAGCGCGCCCAGCCCCACACCGCGGGGCCGATGACCAGCCCCAGGGCCAGCCCAAGCACCGCGTCGCCCAGCAGGCAGGACAGGAACATGTCCGGCACCTTGCCCGAGAACAGCGCCAGCTTGTCGATGAAGTCGTGGCCCTGATCCAGGTTCAGGGGCCGCCAGGTGCCGAAGCGCAGCCACTCCCCGATCCCGATGCCCGCCGCCACCAGCACAGGTGCGAACAGCGGGTTCGAGATGTTGGCCGCCAGGTAGACCGTGGCCTTGTTGAGCCGCAGGGCCCAGGCCAGGGCGATGCAGATGCCCAGGTGGATGCCGTACAGGGGCAGACAGCCCACGAACAGGCCCAGGCCCACCGCCAGCCCCAGCCGATGGGGCTCGGTGTGCTCCTCGCGAAGGTGCTTCCAGAGCTTTCGCAGGGCCTTGCGCAGGTGTTCTCCCGAGGGGATTGTTCTGGAGGTGAGCGCTGCTATCGCTCCACCGCCGGAGCGGCACGCAGGAGCCTTCGCTCAGCCGCCCAGATCGATGGTGTGCTCCTTCCCGTCCCGGTCCACCACCAGGCTGACGCCCGGGCCGGGGTAGTGCTCGAGCACGGCCTCCAGGAGCATCTCCGAGGGGATGGGCAGGAGCGCGCCGATGTCCATGCCGCCGATCAGGACGCCGACGACGATGTCGCCGCTGCGAAGGCCGGCATCCTCTGCGGGGCTATCGGGGAGCACCCTGTCCACCTCCAGCTCGCCGGCCTCGTCGGTGATGAGGGAGAAGCCGTTGTCCTCGAGAAGATCTGCGGCTCCTGTGGTGAGGACGACCTCCCGATCTGCCTCGCCGTCGTGGACCCCCACGCTCTCCTTCGCGAAGGGCCGGGAGCTGCACAGGACCTCGTAGCTGCCGTCGTCGAGCCCCTGGATCTCGAAGACGCCCTCGGAGCCGCTGATGTCCATGGACATGCCAGGAGGCTCGGAGGCGCTCACGTCGGTGCGCACGGCCATGACCACCTCCCCCGGCGCCCCCTGCTCGGTCAGGGCATCGATGACCTCACCGCGGATGGTGCCACCTCCAGTGAGATCGAAGGTGCCCGCGTCGGTGTGCCTGCCCTGCTTCACCTCGGCGAAGCGCGACAGTGACGGGGTGCCGCCGTGCATGATCTGCACGTTCCAGCGGCCCGGAGACAGGCCCGCCGCCATGAAGCGCCCCTCCGAGTCGCAGTGAGCCTCGCGCACGTTGACGAGCCCCTCGCGCAGGTCGAGCAGGCTGTCCGGGGAGAAGCTGACCAGCGCCCTGCAGCCCGTGGGCTCTCCGTTGTGGGTCACCCGTCCCCCGAGGCTGCCCATCTCCCTGAAGTCGAGCCAGGCCTCGTCCTCACCGGGCCCCACCTCGACGCTCTTGCCCCCACCGCGCACGGCCACTCGGCCCTCGGGGCAGCGGCAGACGACCGGCTCACCATGACAAGGCTCTCCCCAAGGCAACAGGGTCCAGGTGCACATGATCATGGAGACCGATGCACAGGAATCGTCGGGCAGGCCCGCGCACCATACGGTGACCTCCCTGGACCGGTAGAGCACGAAGTCCAGGAAGGCGTCCTCCTCACTGTCCGGCGGCAGGCGCAGCACCTGGGTGTCTCCGAGGTACCCGACCGCGCCGGCGGTGACCCTCCGCACGGAGGCCGGGTCCACCCGCAGCTCGTAGACGCCGTCGTCGTCGGTGGAGTCGGAATCGCCCCCCGCCAACACCTGCGCGTCGGGAATGGGCTCGCCATCCACGTCCATCACCACGCCGCGCAGCATCACCCCGCGGACGAGGCGCACCACCACGGTGTTCTCCACCACGCTGTCGACGTCCTCGCGCCTCACCGAGACGTAGCCCCTCGCCGAGACGCGCAGATCGGCCACCCCGCAGGGCAGATCCTCGATGCGCCAGCGCAGGAGCTCGAGCTCGACGGCCTCGAAGATCTCCCCTGCTCGAGGCGAGCGGAAGCCCATGGAGCCCCGCACCCGCACACCCTCCAGGGGCTCGTCGTCCCCCGTCTCGAGCAGCACATCGACGGGGCAGCGGTCGCTCTCGTCGAAGATAGGCTCGTCATCCTCGGGGGGCTCCGGCCGCGCCTCATCCGGGGCGCTGGCCTTGTGGGTGGTGACCGCCCGTGGCTCGCGCTCCCTCAGATCCGGGGCCTGCGGATCGGGCTGCATGAAGCTCCCCAGCAGCCAGAGCATCAGCACCAGGCCCACCAGGCCGAGCAGGGCCATCCCCCCCAACACCCAGAAGACCTCACCCTTGCGCTCCACCATGCCGGCCACTCCTCCGGTCCAGCCTACACCCGATCCCCTCCCCTCTCGCGCCCCTCCTCAACCCGGGATAGGACGGGGCGTTCCCACAGAGACGAGGATTCCGCCGTGGAGCGCGCTGTTATCACCGGCCTGGGTCTCATCAGCTGTCTCGGCCGCGACCGCGCCGAGATCACCGACGCGCTGCGCAGCGGCACACCAGGCCTGGTGCGCGATCCCCAGCGCATGGAGCTGGGCTTCCAGTCGCCGCTCACCGGCGCACTCAGGGACTTCGATCCCCGCCGCTGGGTCAGCCGCAAGCAGCGACGGACCATGGGTGAGCCGGCGCTGTACGCAGCCTGCGCCGCCCTCGAGGCCCTCGAGCACGCGGGCCTGGCCCGCGACGCCCTGCGGGGTCCCGACTACGGCGTGATCCTCGGCAACGACTCCACCTGCGGCGCCGCCTACGACTACGGCACCCGCACCGTCTCCGAAGGCGGCACTCGGGGTCTGGGGGCCTCGGCGGTGGTGGAGTGCATGAACTCCTCCCCCAGCATCAACCTGTCGGTGCTGTTGGGCACCCAGGGCGCCTGCTGGACCCTGTCCGCCGCCTGCGCCTCCGGCGCCCACGCCATCGGCCAGGCCTGGGGCCTGATCGCCACAGGCCAGCAACAAGCCGTGGTCTGCGGCGGCACACAGGAGCTGCACTGGGCCGGCATGGCAGGCTTCGACGCCCTCGGCGCCTTCTCCCAGTGGGACGGCGACCCAGCCCAGGCCGTGCGCCCCTTCTCCTCCGACCGCATGGGCCTGGTCCCCAGCGGTGGCGGCGCGGCCCTGGTGGTCGAGTCCCTCTCCCACGCCCAGGCCCGCGGGGCGCCCATCCTGGCCGAGATCCTCTCCTACACCTTCAGCTCCGACGGCAGCCACGTCACCTCCCCCTCCGGCGCCGGGGCCGCCCGCTGCATCCGCAGCGCACTGCACCGCGCCTGCGTGACCACCAGCGAGGTCGAATACGTCAACGCTCACGCCGCCGGAACCCCCGTGGGAGATCGCGTGGAGGCCCAGGCCATCCTCGAGGTCTTCGGCGATCGCAGCCCGCCGGTCTCCTCCACCAAGGCGCTCACAGGCCACGAGTGCTGGATGGCGGGAGCATCCGAGGTGGCCTACACCCTGCTGATGAGTCACGGCGGTTTCCTGGCCCCCAACGCCAACTTCGGCGGTCACGAACCAGGCCTCGAGGCTCTGGACGTCATCACCTCCACCCGCTACCAGCGGGCCCGACTGGTGCTGAGCAACTCGTTTGGCTTCGGCGGCACCAACGCCGCCCTGGTGCTGCGCATCCCGGAAGACACTCCATGAGCGACGCCCTGCCCCCCGTCACCAGCCTGATCCCCCACCGGGGTCGCTACCTCCTCCTCGACCAGCTGATCAGCCTCGAGGGCGACACCATCGAGGCCCAGGGCCACTTCGAGCCCGAAGATGTCCAAGGCCACTTCCCCGACATGCCCGTGGTGCCAGGGGTGCTGCTCCTCGAGGGCCTCGCGCAGACCATGCTCTGCCTGCACCTGTCCCACCCCGAGACCGAGCCGGGCACCCCCTACCTCACCGGCTTCGAGAAGGTGCGCTTCCGGGCGCCGGTGCTGCCGCCGGCCACAGTCACCTACAAGGTCACCCTCCGGGAGCTGCGCTTCGGCCTGGTCCGGGCTTCCGGCGTCGTCTTCTGCGACGGCAAGCGCGTCTGCAACGCCAAGCTGTCCGGGGTGATCATGCCCACCGCGAGCGACGGCCCCTGATGGCTCCTCCCACCACCTGCGCCGTCATCGGCGCCGGCATGTCCGGCCTGGTCTCCGCCGTGCTGATGGCCTTGCACGGCTACAAGGTCGATGTCTACGAGCAGCACCACAAGCCCGGCGGCCTGCTCCACCGCTTCACCCGCGTCGGCGTGCCCTACGAGACCGGCTTCCACTACTGCGGAAGCATCCGCCACCAGGACATCCTGGGCCGGTGCCTGGCTCACCTGGGCGTGCTCGATCGCGTGGACTGGGTCCCCATGGACCCCGACGGCTTCGACCGCATCATCCTTCCCGACATGGAGTTCCGGGTTCCGGTGGGCGTCGAGGCCTACCACCAGCGGCTGAAGGAGACCTTCCCGGCCGAGGCTGCCGGCATCGACGGCTACATGGCCGACCTCCTCGAGGCCGTCCGCCACTACGGGCTGTACTGCTTCGAAGACACCATCGACACCGAGGCGTTCATCCACTGGGAAGGCCTCAGCCTCGACGCGGTCCTCGAGCGCCACGTCTCGGACCCGCGCCTCCGAGCAGTCCTGGCCGCTCAGTCCTCCCTGTACGGCGTCCACACCCACGAAGCCCCCTTCGGCCTTCACGCGGTCATCATGCACCACTTCCTCAGCGGAGCGTACCGCGCTCGTGGCGGAGGCGACGCGCTCACCGGGGCCCTGGTGGAGCGCCTGCGTGAGCTGGGGGGTGAGCTGCACCTCAAGGACGAGGTCACCGAGCTGCTGGTGGATGCCAAGCGCAGGGTCACGGGCGTGCGCCTGGCCAGCGGGGAGCGCCGCAGCGCCGAGCTGGTTTTCTCCAGCCTGCACCCGCGGCTGCTCTTCGACCTCATCCCCGAAGAAGGCGTGGTGCGCAAGGCCTACCGCTCCCGCATCCTCGATCAGCGCCTGGGGCTCGCTCACTTCGGCGTCTACGCCCAGCTCGACCGCGAGCCCCACGAGATCGGCGAAGCCAACATCTACCGCATGTCCACCAACGATCCCGCCTGCATCCTGCGGGACATCCGGCCCGGCCACGTGCCCTTCTACTTCGCCGCAGCCCCGCCCCCCTCCACCGGACGCGACGGCCGGCCCTGCCACACCCTGCTGCTCTCGGCCGCCCTCAGCTGGAAGAACGTCGAACCCTGGCTCCACACCCGCCAGGGCAAGCGTCCGCCCGCCTACCGCGAGATGAAGGCGGAGCTTGAGCGCACCGTGCTCGACGCCGTCATGGACGACTTCCCATCCTTGCGCGACCACGTGCTCCGCCGGGAGTCCTCCACGGCCCTGTCCACCTGGCGCTACACCCGCTCGCCCCAGGGGGCCATGTACGGCCACTACCACAGCATCGACCAGATGGGGCGCTACCGGCTTCCCCAGATCATCCGCATCCACAACTTCGTCCAGGTCGGCCAGGGGGTGTTCACCCCCGGCATCCTGGGCACCACCCTGTCGGCCTACTACGGCTGCGGGTACCACCTGGGCCTGGCGCGCCTGGTCCAGGAGCTGGAGGCAACATGAGGCGCGTCGTGATCACGGGCATGGGGCTGCGCAGCGCCCTGGGCAACAACCCCGACGAGCTGTTCGAGGCTCTGCTCGCTGGCCGCTCTGCGGTACAGACCTTCCACGAGTGGCGCGACATCGCGGAGCTGAACTGTCTGGTGGGCGCCCCCGCCCCCAAGTTCAATCCCCGCGACCTGCCTCGCAAGCACCGCCGCAGCATGGGCAAGGTGGCCATGATGGCCGTCACCGCCGCCGCCGACGCCGTCCAGAGTGCGGGCCTGGACCAGGCCACCCTCACCGGGGGCCGCACCGGGGCCGCCATCGGCTCCACCATGGGCTCCAACAAGGCCGAAGAAGAGTTCTGGCGGCACCACATCGAGACCGGCTCCGCCCGCGGTCTCAAATCCACCCACTTCCTCAAGGTCATGTCCCACACCTGCGCCACCAACGTGGCCATGTTCCTGGGGCTCACCGGCGAAGCCATCTCCACCAACGCCGCCTGCGCCAGCTCCAACCAGGCCCTCGGCGCCGCGCTGGACCGCATCCGCTACGGCCGCGCCGACGTGATGCTGGCCGGCGGTGCGGAAGAGCTGCACGTGGCCGCAGCCATCACCTTCGACGTGATGGGTGGCGGCTCCGTCAACTTCACCGACGAACCCCACCGCACCCCACGACCCTTCGACAGCCAGCGGGACGGCATCGTCGTGGGCGAAGGCGCCGGCGTGCTGGTGCTCGAGGCCCTCACGCACGCCCAGGCCCGCGGCGCCACCATCCTGGCCGAGGTGCTCGGCTACGGCGGTGCCTCCGACGCCGTGAACATGGCCCACCCCGCCCCCGACGGCATGGAGACCGCCATCCGCCTGGCCCTGGCCGACGCCGGCGTCGAAGCATCCGACATCGACTACGTCAGCGCCCACGCCACCGGCACCCCCATCGGCGACGCAGCCGAAGCGGAGGCCCTCCACAGGGTCTTCGGCGCCGATGTGCCCGTCAGCTCCACCAAGGGCCACCTGGGCCACACCATGGGGGCCTGCGGGGCCCTCGAGGCCATCACCTGCGTGCTGGCCATGCAGCGCGGGGTGGTGCCGCCCACCCTCAACCTCGATGAGTCGGATGTCGCCCCGATCATGCTCCCGGTGCGCCCCCTCGAGCGCCCCGTGCGCAAGGCCGTATCCACCAACTTCGCCTTCGGCGGTGTGAACACCGCGGTGGTACTCTCGGCCCCGTGACACTTCGGTTACGTGGAGACCTTCTCCGGAGATCTCCATGGAACTGCAAGGACTCAACGCCATCGTCACGGGTGCGAGCCGCGGTATCGGCCGGGCCATCGCCCTCGACCTGGGCCGCGCCGGTGCGCGAGTGCTGGTCAACTATGCTCGCAACGCCGAAGCGGCCGAAGAGGTCGCCCAGCAGATCCCCGAAGCTCGAGTGATGCAGGCCGACGTCTCCGACACCGCCGCCTGCGAGGCCATGGTGGCCGCCTGCAAGGAGTGGGGCTCGGTGGACATCGTTGTCAACAACGCCGGAATCACCGCCGATGGCCTGTGCATGATGATGACCGACGACGACTTCGACCGCGTGGTGGCGGTCAACGCCGGTGGTTGCTTCCGCATGTGCCGCGCTGCGCTGCACCCCATGGCCCGACAGCGCTCCGGCTCCATCATCAACCTCACCAGCATCTCCGGCTTCAGGGGCAACACCGGCCAGACCAACTACTCCGCCTCCAAGGCCGCCATCATCGGCATGACCCGCACCCTGGCCCGGGAGATGGGCCGGCGAAAGATTCGGGTCAACGCGGTGGCTCCGGGCTTCATCGAGACCGACATGACCAACGTGCTTCCCAGCGAAGCGCTGAAGCAGGTCAAGAAGAACATCCCCATGCGCCGCTTCGGCCAGGTGGAGGATGTGGCCCCCCTCGTGCGCTTCCTCGCAGGCCCCGGCGCCGCCTACATCACCGGCCAGCTCTTCGTCGTCGACGGCGGCATGTCTTGCTGACATCCCGTCGCCCGAAGCGTAGCGCAACCGACGGGAGCCCCCGGCCAGGTTACCGCCCGCTTGCCCGGAATTCGCGATCCGAATAGACCTCGGCGCCGCGCGTCCCACCGCGCGTCCCGCCTGGAGTGAGCACACGATGTCCCCCGAAGCGATCATCAGCAAGATCGACGAGATCCTCATCGAAGAGTTCGAGCCCGAGTCCGTGGTCCCCGACGCGCGCCTGCGCGAAGACCTCGACCTCGACAGCCTCGACGGCGTGGATCTCGTTGTGGCCCTCGAGAAAGCCTTCGACTTCCGCATCGACGGCAAGGTCGTGGTCGAGATGAAGACCGTGGGCGACATCCACGACTACGTGCGCCGCCACTTCGGCAGCAGCGAGCAGATCCAGGCAGCCCGCGCCGCCGCCAGCGCCAAGTAGCGCCTCCAGCACGCTGTTCCGAGCATCCGAACGGCAGCTCGGCTCGGGGGGATGGTGACGCGATCCGCGTCGACCTGACAAACTGGTGTTCAGAATGGACACCCGGGATCCGATACCGTGGTGCCAAGAAAAAAGGCGGGCATGCCCGAGTACACCCCCGACAAGCTGATCGCGCGGAGCCCATGCACCCTCAAGCGAGGGCTGCTCGGCAAGCGTGGGCACCTGTCGCTCTACGGCGACAGGGTGCTGTTCTCCACCTCCGGCGGCATCAAGGGCCACGAGCTCACCCTGGACCGCATCGAGTGGCTGGAGCTTCGCGGCCGCGGCCGCAAGCTCCTGGCCATCGGCTTCGAGGGCGGCGAGAGCGCCTTCAAGCTCGACGATGCGCCCCAACGCTTCGGTGACCTGTGCGCACTGCTCGTGGAGCTCTTCCCTACCCCACCCTGGCTCGACCCACGCTTTGGCGCAGCCGACCCAGACGCCGTGAACAAGTTCCTGGCCACCTGGGACGAGAGCTTGACGGGCGGTGAGGAGCTGAGGCTGTGCGAGTGGGCCCTGGGGTGGACCGGCGACAACCTGGTCCACTGCGGCTGGCTGGCCTTCACCAGCCGCAGAATCCTCTTCATGCCCCATGCCAGCGGCCCACGCCGCCAGCCCACTCGCAGCTACCAGCCCAAGCTCATCGAGCGGGTCGAGGAGAGCGAAGTGACCTCGGGCCAGCTCTGGTTCGTGGCCGATGGTCGCTACCAGCGCTTCGATCCCCTCGGGGGCCCGGAGTTCGTTCGGGACTTCTGGAGCTTCTGCGACGCCCCTGTCCACAGCGTGAAGGACGGCCCAGTGCGCCGCGGCCAGAGCGTCAAGCGCGTCGCCGGAAACGCAGCCGAGGTGCACATCAACCGCACAGCGGGCGAGGATCTGATCCTCACGAACCTGATGCTCGAGGCCCGCAACCAGCGGGTGGAGATCAGGGTCCGCTTCGAGGAGGCTCCCGCCCTCCAGGTGGGCGAGAGCATGGTGCTCGAGGTGATCAAGCGCGCCGGCCTGTTCCGCTTCGAAGGCCGGGTGGAGAGCGTCGAGCCCATCGATGACGGCCCCTTCAAGCCCACCCACGCCCTGATCGCCATCCAGCCCACCACCGACATCCGCTTCGTGAATCGTCGGCGAGCCTTCCGGGTCGAGGTGAACCTCCCCGTCCACGTGCAGGTCGAACAACCGCTGCCCGACGGGGGCTGGTCAGAGCCCGAGTCCACCCTCTTCCGCATGGCCGACCTCAGCAACATCGGCTGCGCGATGATCGGCCCACGGGGAATCCGCAACCGAGCCCGCCTGAGCTTCGACCTGCCCCTGGGTGGGGAGGAGACCATGGCGGTACAGGCCGAGTGTGTTCACGTCCTGCCCCTGCCGGGGACCGAGCTGACCTGTCACTACGGCTGCCACCTGCTGGGCCTGGGCCAGCGCCAGCGCGACCGCATCCAGCAAGAAGTGGTCCGCCAGGAGCGCATCCAGCTGCAGCGCCGCTCCCGCATCAAGCGCTAGGGATCAGCCGCCCCACGGATCGTGGAAGTTGTACCACTGGCGGGGATACCGTCGCGCCCAGTCCTCGAGGGTCGAGGCGTAGCGCTGGGTCCAGCGCTGCAGGTCGGCCTGGCGCTCCTTCCGGGATGTGAAGCGCAGCTGCCAGGGCTCTCCGGTGATCACCCGGTAGGCACCCCCGCCTTCGTCGAAGCAGCCCAGCACGAACAGGGGGGCCTTGGACAGGGCAGCCAGCAGGAAGGGGCCGGTGGGCAGTCGCACGGTCGCTCCGAGCAGCTCCACCTCCACCGTGCGCTCATCCACCACCCGATCGCCCTTGATGGCCACGATCTCTCCTCGTCGCAAGGCCCGGATGACCTCGAGGCTGGCCAGGTCCGCCCCCGCGTTCAGCGAGATCACCCGGGGAGCCTGGCCTTCGGGCAGGTAGCGCTTCAGCAGCAGCATGTAGGGATCGTCCCCGGCTGTGTACTGCAGCACGTTTACCGGGCGCTGGTACTCCACGGTCTGCAGCGCGGTGGCCCCGAGATCCGGATTGCCCATGTGGGCGGTCAGGAAGATGGCGCCCTGGCTCTCGAGGGTGCGCTTGGCCGCGCCGGTGCCTTCGTGCACGATGCAGAACGCCTCCGGACCGCGCACCAAGAGCACGAAGCGATCCACGATGGAGCAGGCGAAGGCGTGGAAGATGCGCCAGGCGTCGAGCCAACCAGGCCGGACCGGCAGGCCCACCGCCACCGCGCGGCGCAGGTAGGCCAGCACACCGTCGCGGTGGGGCTTGGCGAAGAGAAGGTAGAAGGCCGACATCACCACCATGGCCGCGTGGGTGGGGCGCCGGCCGAGCACACGGATCATGCCCACGAAGAAGCTCCAGCCCCACAGGGTGCCCAGGTGCTGGCCGCGCCACTCACCGCCGGGGGGCGGCACGCGGTTGATCCAGTGGCCAGGCCAGAGGATGCGGAGGGTGACCAGCCCGGTGTTGAGCAACGAGATGCGGACATTGTCCCAGAAGGGTCGGAAGGAGCTCACCCGCTCTTCCTCGGGCGGGTAGAACACCCGACAGGCCAGGTCCCGCACCGCTACGCCTCGCCACAGCGAGCGCACCAGCACCTCGACCTCCCACTCGTAGCGGCCGTCGCCCAGGCCAAGGGAGAGCACCGGGGCCAAGGGGTAGGCCCGGAAGCCGCACTGGGTGTCGCCCAGGCGATGCCCCGTCTCCACCCAGGTCCACCAGTTGGAGAAGTTCATGCCGAACTGGCTGCGCCCTGGAGCTGTGCTCATGTCTCGCACGCCGGCGTGGATGGCCCAGGGATCCGTGCGACAGGCCTCGACGAAGGTGGGCACGTCTGCGGGATCGTGCTGACCGTCGGCATCCAAGCAGATGGCGTGGGTGTGTCCGGCCCGCCAGGCGTGGTGGAAGGCGGTGTTCAAGGCCGCGCCCTTGCCCAGGTTGTGGGGGTGCACCAGCACCGTCACGCCGGGCACCGCTCGGGCGGCATCACCCGTGCCGTCCACACAACCGTCGTCCACCACGACCACGGGCACGTCGTGAGCCGCGCAGGCGGCGGCGACCTCGGCGATGGTCTCGACGTTGTCCTTGGAGGGGATGACCACTGCGGGGCTGAAGTCGGGGGCGCCCGCAGGCCGCGGCGGCAGGCGCACACGCCCGAACCGACGGACAACGCCGGTGCTCATCAACCAGGCGACCACGAGCCCCACCATGAGCAGCAGGCGGCCCTCGCCCCCCAGCTGGCCACGGACCAGCCACACCAGCACCGCCGACAGCGCGATGAGCAGCAACACCGCCCCGTCCCAGCCGGGCCAGGCGCGGCGGCGGGGAGGGCGTTCAGCGGACACGGATCGCCTCTCCGGCGAGGGTGACGGTGTAGCCGCGGCGGGCGTCGGTGATCACGGCCTTGCCCGGGTGGATCATGGCGCTCACCGGGCCACCGGGGCCCTTCCAGGTCCGCTGCACACCACCATCGTCGAGGGCTCGCTGCATCAGCACGCCTTCGGCCACAGCACACCGTTCCTGGGGGCAGTCCCACAGGAAGACCAGGTGCAGGTCGCGATCGAAGGGCAGGCGCGCCAGCCAAGGCTCCCAGGCGGGTTCCGGGGCCCGAACCTCCACCCGCTCGCCAGCCCGGCTGACCCGGAACAGCTCGGTGCCCGCCGGTGTCAGCGCGGCCACCTCGACCCCGCCGCCCTCGAGCACCGCCGCCATCATCCCGGCGAAGGTCTGCCCGCGAGCCTGGATGGCGAACTGGCAAACCCGCTCCTCGCGGACCGGAGACACCTCGAGGGCGTGCTTCGGCGCACATGCGAGCAGCACCAGCAGCAAGGGGAGGATCACTCGGCCTCCTCGTGGCCCAGCAGGGCACGCAGCTCGCGGACCTGGTGGCCGTGCTCGGGTGGGGTGTCCAGGGCCTGCTGGGCGAAGGGGCGGGCCTCGTCCAGGCGCCCCTGGTCGACCAGGGCCTGGGCCAGGGCCTGCAGGGCTTGGGGGTGATCGGGCATCAGCTCGAGGGCCCGACGGGCCAGCTCCTCCGCCTGCTCCGGGGGAGTGGCCTCGGCCTGGCGCAGCAGCTTGCGGCCTCGGTGGACCGCGAGGGTGGCGTCCAGATCGCCGGTCGGGACCACCTCGACAGGCTCGATGTCGCCCACCAGGGCCTCCGCCAGGTCGTAGGCCACATACCCCCCGGCGGTGTTGGGGCTGCGGCTCACCCACAGGGTGCGAGCCGAGACGTCGAAGACCACGCTGTGGGTGGCGATGTCGGCGTCGAGGGCGTGGCGATGCCCGAGGGGGAGCTCGACTCCGCCGACTCCCCGCCGGTCACGGAGGATGGCCACCGACCGCTCCAGGTCCAGTCGGTGCTCCGGCAGCAGCTCCTCCATGCGCGCAAGGCGGGGCACGGTGGTGCCCTCGGCCATGCGCTCCACGTTGACGGGGTGCTCGGCGAAGGCCGGCGCCCGGAAGTGATTGGAGACCGCCATGGCGCCGTCCACGGGCAGCCGCTCCACCCGATCGGGGGTGACCTCGAACAGCGCGGCTTCCCCCGCGTCGCCGTCCACCACCAGGATGTTCTCGGCCACGAAGGCCTGGCGCCGCTCGAGGATGTCCTGCACCTCGTCCAGGGAAGAGGCGTACTGCAACGCCTCCCGGGCGATGAGCCCCATGGGGGTGCCCGGGCCGGTGGGGGGCGCGGACGCCCCGGCCTGCAGGGCCAGGGCGAGGCCCTCGGCGTTCATGCCGGACACCACGCCCGAGAAGCTGGCGAAGGAAATGGACACGAAGGGGATGCCCTGCTCGGGCACCACGAAGGAGACCAGCTTGTCCTGGTCGAACAGCCGCCCGCCGTCGAAGTCGAAGTTGCGGGCCAGCAGCCAGTGACCGTCGGTGGTGTGACCCGGGCCCGCCATGAAGCCGGTGCATGCGTGCACCAGGGGGCTGTCCACCAGGGCCTGTCCGATGTCGTGGACAGCGTGGTAGTAGACCTTGCGCGTGTAGCCCGGTGCCTGCCAGTCCAGGTGCTCTCCGCTGCCGGACACGTAGCCCGCGATCTCCTCGCGCTGATCGGGCTGCAACCAGTCGTCCAGGCCGGGCAGCACCGCGAAGGTGCCGCGCACGATCAGGAAGCGGCCGATCACGGTGGGCACCGAGCGCTCGAAAGTGGTCAGCAGCTCCTCCTCGAGGCGCAGGTCCATGGCCGCGGTGAGGACGCCGGCGGCGTAGCCCCGCTCGAAAGCTCCCCCCGCGAGATAGGCGGTGTGCACGCCCCCAACCCGCAGCAGCCGGTGGGGGCCGAAGCGCTTGTCATGGGCGGTGGGTCGCTCGACGGTGTAGGCCGGCACCAGGCCCTCTGGAGGCTGCAGGTAGCACAGCTGGCTGAGCAGCACGTCGGTGCTCATGCCCAGCAGGCCCAGCCAGGCCAACCCCAAGGCCCAGCGGCGCACGCGGGTGGGCAGCAAGGGCTCACCGCGCACGGTGGGCGGCACCAGGGTGAGGGCCGTGACCGCGGCGGTGGTCATGCCCACCAGCACCGCCAGGCCCACGCCGAACAGGGCCGGGCTCCGCGCCACCACCAGGATCCCGAAGCCGGTCAGGGTGGTCAGCGCGGACAGCAGCACCGCGTAGCCGGTGTGGCCACTGGCCTGGCGGCGCTCACCCTCGGCCATGAACACGCCGTAGTCGAGGCCCAGCCCCAGGATCAGCACCATGCTGGCCGCGCTCACGGCGTTCCAGGGCACCTCCAGCAGAGCGAAGGCTGCCACCGCCAGCACCAGCGCGGTCACGCAGGGCACCAGGGCCGCCAACACCATGCGCGGCTTGCGGTAGCGCGCCAGCAGCAGCAGCAGCACCCAAGCGGCGGCCAGCCCCCCCAGGCGACGCAGCTCGAGCAGGATCTCCTGGATGCCGGCCTTGGCGAAGCTCGAGGGCACCACCAGCTCCGCACCGGGAGCTGCCACCTGCAGGGTGTCCTGCACGGGATCGAGCTTTTTTAATGATGCGGCGACCACCGAGATCAACACCGACCACCCCAGCTCACTGGGCTGCACGTGGCGACCCACCAGCTCCCCCAGGGGTGTGTCCTCCCAGGTCTCGGGGGACAGGGGCGCCCCGGCCGCCGCGTGCAGACGCTCCGCAGCCCCAGCCAGGGCTCCCGGCGTGAAGCCCAGCTCGGCGGCTGCGGCCTCGATCTCCCGCTGGAGCGCGGCGGGATGGGGCAGGATCGCGCGACGAGCCTCCCGGGCGCTGGGGCCAGGAAGCACGGCCGAGGGTCCAGCAGCGGTGACGCCGGACAGCGCCCCGAGCGCGGCGTAGGCCGCGTCGGTGCGATCGAGCAGCTCCCCGAGGTCCGGCCCCTCGAGCACCACCATGCCCCCGGTGCCGAAGCCACCGTAGCGGCCGGTGAGCTCCGCCTCGAGGGCCTGGGTCTCGTCGGAAGGGGGCAGCAGGTTGCGGGGATCCCCGTCGAAGCTGCTGCCGCCCACCGTCACCGCGCCCGCCGCGATCACCAGGATCAGCAGCGTGCGGGACCAGCGAGGCAGGGCCGCCACTCGCAGGCGTGGCAGGGAGCGCCCCCCGAGCGCTGCGAAGGCCAGGGGCCCCAGCAGCCAGGTGCCCGCGAGCGCCCCCGCGGCCGCCGCCAGGCCCATGGCCCCCAGCCCCCGGACCACGGGGTAGCGGGAGAACAGCAGCACCGTGAAGGCCCCCGCCGTGCTGGCGGCTCCCATGACCAGGGCGGGCCCGATCTCCCTCAGGGCCGCGGTGGCCGCCTCGAGCCTGGGACCGAAGCCCGGCTCGGGCTCCCGGGCCTGCGCGGCCACGTACAGGTGGATCCAGTAGTCCACCGCCAGCCCCAACAGCGCAGCGGCGAAGCCCAGACTGATGCCGTGCACCGGCCCGATCAAGGCCCCCACCGCCAAGGTGGCGGCCACAGCCAAGGCCAGGGGCGCGGTGGCGCCGGCCACCGGTCGCAGGCTGCGGAACCCGAGGAGGAACAGCCCCAGCAGGGCCACCAGGCCCAGCATCGCCGCCCGCTGCACGTCGTCGCGGACACTGCGAGCCGACTCGGCGGCCACACGATGCCCTCCCAGGTAGCGAGCGGGCAGGGCGCAGCCGGCCAGGTGCTCCTCGAGCTGCCGGATCAGGGGGGCGTCGGGGCCCATCTCCATGGTGCCGACCACCGGCTCCACCAACAGCACCGCGCGCTCACCGGCGGGGTCCAGGAAGTGGCTGGCCACCACCTGGATCTCGAAGGGGCTCTCCACCCCCCGCAGCTGCTGCAGGGCCAACCCCGAGATGTCCAGGGGATCCTCCCGGAAGCCCTGCTCGAACAGCCCACCGCCAGGTCCCGCCAGGCGCAACAGGCCCCCGCGCAAGGCAGCGCGGATGCCCTCGGGCGAGGCGCGGTCGGCCAGGACGCCTTCGGGGACCAGGTCCACCGCGTGCGGTGCGGCAGCCTGTTGCAGGGCGATGCCGTCGGAAGCGCGCACCCGCCAGCGCACGCGGGCGATGTCGGGATCGGCCTCGAGCCGCTCGCCCAGCGCGTCCACGGCCGCCAGCAGTTCCGCTCGAGGCACGCCGGTGCCGTCCACTTCCACCATGATGGTGTCGGCCACCTGGAAGCGTTCGAGGAGCTCGAGGGCCCGGGGCAGCGGGCCGTCCGCGGGCAGCAGGCTGGCGAGATCGTCGGTGAAGCGGATGCGGCTGGCCACCAGGCCCAGCAGCAGCAGGAGCACCCCCGCCAGCAGCAGTCGCAGCTTGGGGGTCATGGGCGCTGGCTAGGGCCCACCGATGCTGAAGGCGTCGCTGGGCAGCTGGGGGTCCAGGGACACATCGTGCATGGTGATGTCCACGCGGTCGCCGTCGGGCTCGTGCATGGTGACCGAGAGCACCCGCAGGGGCTCACCGCCGAGGGTTAGCTCCAGCCGCGCGATCAGAGCGGCCATGGTGGTGTCCCGGGGGGTGAGCGTAGCCAGGTGGAGGGCGCCTTCGGGCGCACCAGCCGGCGCCGCGGCCCAGGCCACCCCGTAGTCCCGGGAGACCTGCTCGAGATCGCCGGCCAGCCAGACCATCATGGAGCGCACCAGCCGCTCGGCGTCGGGATCGCCCGCCAGGTCCAGCTGCTCGTACACACCGAGATCCGGGTAGCTCATGGCCACCTGGCTTCCGCTCACGACCATGGTGGAGCGGCCGGGCTGCTCCACCACCCAGGCCAGCTTGTCGGGCCGCTGGAAGCGCAGCACGCCGGTGGACACCAGGGGCTCCGCCAGCAGGGCCGTAGCTCGCTTCTGCTCGAAGCGGGCTTCGAGGCTCCGCACGGTGCTCATGGACTCCCAGGCCGTGACCGCTTCGGGCGGCAGGTCGGCGGCGGCCAGAGCGGAGGCGGCGAAGAAACCGAAGGCGAGCAGGTGCATGGAAGCTCCAGAG
>CAZHIK010000029.1:0-23214 GCA_964532635.1 uncultured Enterobacterales bacterium | reverse complement strand
CGCCACGAAAGGGCGGCCGGAGAGGTGGCGTGCGCACAGCTTCTCGGGACCGACAGCCCGATTCCTCTCGCAGGATTGGAACCCTCGCCCCGATCCTCGTTGCTGTGGGGTGAGCCGAGGCCTGGTGCACCACGGCGAGCTTCCCGGTAGAGGCTACTTCTTGCGGCGTTTTTTCTTGGAGGCCTTGCTGCGCTTGTTCGACGCGCTGCGGAATCCGGGCTTGGCCGCGAAGTCCGATCCCCGGGACGGCGCGTCGTGGCCGCGGCCAGTGGGGGCCATGATGCTGGACCTGCGGGTGGACCTGCTGGTTTCCTGGTTGGTGGGCGCGTCTTCGGTCTTCTCGTTGTTCTCTTCGCTGGACATCTCTGTCTCCCTGTCGTCCCAGCGGCCTATCGTGCTGGCGCTGCTCGCGGCACTGTCAGCCCCGAAAGCGATGGCCGAGCTGATCTTGGTTCGCCGAACCTACTCGCAGATCACCTCGGCGTACTCCAACTCGTTGTTGGTCTCATCACACTCGGGGACGGTGTCCGTGCCCGTACCGTCATCGTCCACCCGTAGCAGGATGCCGTCGGGGCCCCAGTCGTCTGGGTGGATCTCGATGGTCTCCCCGGCGATGATCCCGCCGGCGGGCACGGCATCGATGAACTCGCTGTCCACGAAGGTCTCGGTGCCGCCGTCCAGGGCGTACAGGGCCACCTCCACGCCGGAGTCGACGTCCAGACCCCCTTGGTTTGCCACCGCGTAGCTGACCCTGACCGGGCCGTTCTCACACGATGCGATGCAGACGTCCTCGAGGAGGATGTACAGATCGGCGGCGCCGGGATCGTCCACCATGGGGCGGGCGCGGAAGACGTTGTTGGTGGTCCAGGGCAGTGGCGGCGGCGTGGGCACGACGCCGTCGGCGTCGAGGTTGGTCACGGCGAAGTCGTGGGTGCCCCAGGTGGGGCCCGAGGCCTGCCAGCCGCTGCCGCTGTGGCCGATCACGGTCACGCCCTTCCAGTGTCCGCCGTTCGAGCTGATCACGATCTCGGCCGAGCCGTCGCGATCCACGTCGGCGATCACGGGGTACTCCCACAGGGTGCCCGAGGCGTGGGAGGTGTTGGAGTACAGCACCGTGCCCGTGGGGCCGTCATAGACCCAGAAGGTGTTCTGGTCGGCGTAGAGCAGCTCGTAGGTGCCGTCGCCGTCGAAGTCGTAGGCCGAGCAGCCCGCCAGGCCCGAGCTGTCGTTGATGGTGGCGGTCCAGTTGTGGGTGCCGGTGATCTCCCAGACTGAGATGCTGCTGTTGGCGGGGATGCCGATCTCCACCGCGCCGTCACCGTCGAAGTCTGCCACGGCGGGTGGGCCGGGGTTCGAGCCGGGGATGCTCAAGGTGTCGATCAGCGTGCCGTCGGGCTCGTGGATGATCATCTCGGTGCCCGAGACGAAGAAGACCTCGCCGCCGATGTCGCCGTCGAGGTCCGCTACGGCGGCGAAGTTGCCCCAGCCCGAGCTGTTTGTGCTCCACTCCAGCGCACCGGTGTGGTCGAAGACGTCTTCGCCCAGGATGATCTCCTGGGTGCCGTCGGCGTCGATGTCGGCGAGCACCGGGGTGCGCCAGGAAGTGGAGACGCCGTTCAGCTGGAACTTGGTGGTGCCGGTCGAGCCCTCCACCACCGCTGTGTCGAAGACCACGTCGATGTCGCCGTCGCCGTCGATGTCGCCCACGGCGGGCTGGGGGTATCCGCTCACGTTGAACGAGGCGCTGGCCCACCTGGTGGTGCCGCTGCTGTCCAGGGCCAGGATCTGGCCCGAGGAGGACAGGGCGATCACCTCGGACTTGCCGTCCTGGTCCACATCGGCGATGGTCACGCCCCCGGCGCCGTGGATCCCGGACTTGGTGAGGATGGGCCCACTGCCGTCGCCGCTGAGCACGATCAGCTCGCTGCGTCCCCACTCCACGAACGCGATGTCGGGGGTGTCGTTGTCGTTGACCACGCCATCACCGTTGTCGTCGTTGAGGTTGCCTACCGCTGGCATGACGATGGAGCCGCTGCCGCTGGTGCGGTACTGCCACTCGATGGTGGCGTTCCAGGGATCCTTGACCACCGGGGGGATGTCTCCGGTGCAGGCCTCGAGGATCTCCACCTCGCCGCCGGGGTGCTCGTCCACGTCACAGTCGTGGTCCACACAGTCGGCCACGCCATCGCCGTCCACGTCCTCGAAGCCCTCGTCCACCAAGCCGTCGCCGTCGTTGTCTTCACCGTCGCACTCCTCGACGGGGGGCGGAGGCTCGCTGTCCTGGGGATCGTAGTCGACCTCCCACTCGGGCAGGTCCCAGGGCTGCTCGGTGTCCTGGGGCTCGGGGGGCTTCGCCTCGGGGCCGAGGAGGTTGTACTCCTGGCAGCCGATGATCAACAGCACGATCGCGAAGGGCCGGAAACGCAGCATGGGCTCTCCCTGTGGTGGAGATGTGCCGCGTTCATCCAGACCTGATCACCTATGGATCGCCCAGCGTCCCCTGCAGCGGCTTGACCTCTTCCACGCGGATCATCCGCTTCAGGGGCACGCCCGTCAGCTCCCCGCGGACCTTCACCCTGTGACCCTCGAGGCGGTCGGGGATGCTCCCCATCAGCACGTAGCGCTTGCCGTCGTCGCCCCGCAGGCGCCAGCCTCCCAGGCCGGGGATGCCTCGGGTCAGTCTGCCTCTCCAGAAGCTCATTGTGGTCTCTCCATCTCGAGTCGAAGGGTCTACGCCCCGAGCCTACCGGATCTTGCAGGGCGTTAGGACTTCGACATGGAGCACCCCCCTCCGATCCCGGGTCCGGACACCCCTGACTGGGGTGTGGCTCGGATGCTCGAGGGCCTGCTGCTCATCGAGCGGCAGCTCGGCGGAACCCGCCAGCCCGAGCTTGTGGATCCCTTCGCCGTCCAGCCTCGTGACGCCGTGGACCTGCAGCGCGCCGGCAAGCGCCTGGCCGTGCACGCTGGGCTCGAGCAACTGGTCTTCGTGATCCAGCTGGCCCATACCCAACAGCGGGTGGCGGGCAACGTGGAGCTGCGCCCGGGCCAGGACGAGGTCTTCGTGACGGTCTCCACTCGCCTGCAGGGCCACCCCGACGCCGTGCTGGCCACCCTGGCCCATGAAACGAGCCACAAGCTGCTGCACGCGGGCGGGGTGTGGCTCGAGGGCAACGATCCCGAGGACAGCCGGCTGCAGAACGAGCGCCTCACGGATCTTGGGGCTGTCTGGGCGGGCTTCGGCAAGCTGATGCTCAACGGCTGCGCCAGCCAGTGGGTCGAGCACAAGGGCGAGACGGTGATCACCCACCGCTGGGAGGGCGGCTACCTCGATCGCGCCCAGCTGGCCGCGGCCCACGCCCTCGTCTGCGCCCTGCGGCGCATCGACGACGAGCGCGCCACCACGGGGCTGAACGAGCCCTCGCGGGAGCTGTTCCGGGCCGCCCGGCGGCAGCTGCGCGGAGCTCTGAAGACTCTGCAAGCCGACGCCGAGCGCCGCGCTCGCAGCGCTGATGCCGTCGAGGAACAGCTGCGGGGCCGCCAGCGCACCCTGTTGGCGGTGGAGCGGGATCTGCGCTGGCTGCGCACCCAGGTGCTGCCGGGCATCGAGCGCCTGCTGCGGCGGGAGCACCTGCGGCTGCGCTCTCAGCTGGGAGTCGTCGAGGACGCCCGCGCCCTGTCGGCCCTCGAGGATCCCCTCGATCGCTGCAAGGCTCTGCGGCTGGCCTGGCTCGAGGACCAGCGCCTGGGGGACCGCCCCCAGCGGCAGCAGGCCTGGGTGTTGGCCCGTCGCCTCGGGCGTGCCAGTCGCTCCCTGACCACCGTGGGCCTGCCCCTGCCCCCCGTGGAACCCGATGACTTCCGCATCCTGCGCTGCTGGTGCGACGACCAGAAGCTACGCCTGCCCGCTGGCAAGGACGGCATCCTGGCCCGCTGCCCCCGCTGTGGCTATCGCTTCCCGGCCCGCACCACCCTGCCCGACCACCTGCTGCCTGCCAAGCGGGGACAGCTCGAGCAGATCATCGGGTGGTTGCGGAGGTGGCGCTGACACTCGGGGCGATCCCGGGCTACGCTGCATGGGTGAGCGGGCATGGCTCACGGTGGGACCGACGGAGAGAGAACCATGTGGAAGCTGCTGCTGCTGGCCCCCCTCGCGAGCCTCATGGGCTGCGGGACGGACTGCAACCTGATGTACTCGCCCTCCAACCTCCAGCTGGTGTTCGATCCGGAGATCACCGCCGAAGGCACCTGGACCTTCGAGCTGACCGGCGACTTCGACGCCCTGTGCGAGGTCGATCTGCCCGTGCCCGATCCCTCGGACATGGCCTACACCCCCTGCGGTGGCGTCGACCTCGTGGACCTCGGGCTCAGTGATGACGGGGTCGGGGTGACCGACCTGCACGTCATGAACGAGGCGCCGGCCTCGTTGACCCTGATCGTGTCGTTCGATGGCAGCGTGGTGTTCGAGGACACCTTCACCCCCAGCTACGACGTGGACGAGCCCAACGGCACCGGCTGCGGCGAGCGCTACTCCGCCAGCGTCTCGGTCGAGGTGCCGGAGCCGTAGTGGGGAGTCTCAGGGCCTCGTGCGCTCGAACACCAGCGTGTACTCGAGCGGCACCGGCAGCTTGTCGCTGTGGTAGACGATGTGCTCCTGCAGGGTGCCGTCGGGCTGGAGCGTGAAGGTCTGGGTGCGGCCGCCCAGGTCGTTGCCGAAGGCCATGGCCAGGGTGCGCTCGTCTCGCAGGGTGAGGGTGGTGGTGGGGGTCTCGTCGCTCCCCGGGGCTTCCCACACGAAGGGCACGCCGTCGGGCACCCGGCGCAGCAGCTGCTCGCCACTGCAGCTGTAGATCAGGGTGGGGCCCTGCCAGGCGAAGGCCGGCTCGGGGCAGTGCTGGGTGACCCCCCCCAGGTAGCTGCGCACCAGAGGGCGGATCAGCGAGGGAAACTCCTGGGCCACCCGCTCGATGCCCTGCTCGACGGCCGCCTTGCCGGCCGCGACGTCGCGCTCCGCGAAGTGCCCTGTCAGGGCGGGTTCGGCCTGGCCGTGGGCGGACAGCAGCAGGGTGCAGAGCAGCAAAGGAGCGGACATGCGGCCAGCTTAGCGCGCTGGCGGCCCATCCCGCGCCGGGAAGGGTGATAGACTCCGCGGAAACCCGGCGGAGGGGCCTTCTTCCGCTGCGTCGCCCAGGAGGCACCGTGAACAGCCTGCTCCTCACCCTGGCCCTCGCCATCCCTCTGCACGCCCAGGAAGCCGATGCCACCGACGCGCTGGCGCCCGAGGTCGAGCCCGCCGCCGAAGAGGCGACCGTCGAGGAACCCGCCGCCGAAGATGCGCCGGCCGCCAACGAGGAGACCCCCGCCGAGCCCGTCGCCGAAGAGACTGTCGCCGCCGAGCCCGAGCCCGCCGCCGAAGAGGCTCCGGCCGAAGGGCCCGAGCCCGTCGCCGAGGTGGAGACCCCGGCCGAGCAGACCGAGGAGGTCAAGCTCGAGTCCTGGCAGAAGAACAAGTGGGGCTGGGGCGGCATCCCCGCCGTGAACTACAACAGCGACGAGGGCTTCGGCTTTGGCGTCATCGGCTCGGTCTACAAGTACAACGGTGAGTCCAAGCCCTACAAGACACGCATCGGCGGGCTGGTGTTTTTCACGACCAAGGGCGTGCAGTACCACTACATCGACGTGGACGCCCTGGACCTGCTCGGTGGCAAGCTGCGCCTGACCACTCGCGTGCTGTACGACTATCGCTTCACCTCCAACTACTGCGGCATGGGCGGTGACGTGGACTGCTCGGCCGAGATGGCCCAGGTGCAGTGGGACTACTACGACGTGCCCTACGAGAACCTGACCGAAGAGGAGCGGGAGACGGCCGCTGCCCGCTGGTTCAAGACCGCCTATCGCCAGCCCTACGCCCTGGCCTTCGCCCGCTATGAGCTGTCCGAGATGCCCCACAAGGTCGAGGCCTTCGGAAGCTACCGGCTGTCCTACTACATGCCCTTCCACAAGACCTTCGACGACGGGCTGGACCACACGCTGTACCAGTACACCTACGACTTGGACGACGAAAAGGGGATCACCTCGGTGCTGCAGGGCGGCATCGTGGTGGACAACCGCGACAACGAGCCTGCGCCCAAGAAGGGCTACTGGGTCGAAGGCAGCGTGCGCGGCGCCAGCAAGTACTGGGGCTCCAAGTTCAACTGGTTCGGCTTCAACACCACCCTGCGCGGCTACCTGCCCATCCTGCCAGAAGGCAAGCTCACCCTGGCCAACCGCTTCGCCTTCGACGGCATCGTGGGCACCACCAACTACAAGGAGCTGGACTGGATGGGCGGCACGCAGATGTACAGCGCCGCCGGCGGTGCCCGCTCCTTGCGTGGCATCCGGTCGGAGCGCTACCGCGGCAAGGCCAAGATCCTCAACCAGGCCGAGCTGCGCTGGAAGGCGGCCACCATCACCCCGGGAAAGGCCACCGTGGACTTCTACCTGCAGGCCTTCGTTGACGCCGCCCATGTGGCGGAAGAGTGGGACGTGTTGGGTGACTCCCCCATCCACCTGGGTGAGGGCGGCGGCCTGCGCATCGCCATCAACCAGAACTTCATCCTACGCGGCGACTTCGCCACCAGCGGCGACGAGCACTGGGGCCTGACCGGCATCTACCTGGATGTGGACAACCTCTGGTAGGACCTCTGGACCGGGAATGAACCGCGCGCTCGTCATCGCCCTGGCGCTCGCCGGGTGTCGCATGGACCCCTTCGAGCTCAGCGCGACCGTGGATCCGGAAGTGTCCACGGTGGTCGAGCTGAGCTGGAGCACCGCGGATCCCGGCGTGAGCTGGGTGGAGTTCGGCGTCACTCCCGAGCGTGAGCTGCTGGCTCCAGCCTCCGGGGAGCCAGGCACCGAACACCATCACCTGCTGCTGGGCCTGCCGCCTCTCACCACCGTCTACTACCGAGCGGTGACCGAGATCGACGGCCGGGAGCTGGGTGTCGAGGGTCAGATCGACACCCTGGGCATCCCCTCCACCTTCCCGGACTTCGAGGTCACCACCCTCGACGCCGACCGCATGTCCTCGGAACCCATGGTGATGGGGCTGCTGATCGGGGTGTCCAGCGCGGCGTTCATCGCCAACCGCCAGGGGGAGGTGCTCTGGTATCGGGAGCTGTCTCCCACCATCGCCGAGGACGCGACCTACTACGGGGACCTGCAGTTCGCGCTGGACAGCAACCACCTGGTCTTCAACCAGTTCATCGCCGAGCGTGACGATCCCGACGATCTCGGCCGCATCATCCGCGTCGATCTGGGGGGCGAGCTGGTGGACGAGCGCATCACGCCCTTGGCGCACCACGCCTTCGCCCAGGTGGGCGACGGAGCCTACGCCTACGTGCAGGCCGACATCCGCCCCTACACCTTCCCCGACTCCAGCGAGGAGCAGGACGTCGCGGGCGATGCCATCGTGGTGGTGGACCAGGACGGGAACGCGGAGACCGTCTGGAGCAGCTGGGACTGGAGCGCTCCGGAGATCGAGCTGGAGTACGGGGCTTTCTACACCGACACCGTGGACTGGACCCACGCCAACGGCCTGAACTGGTACCCCGACGACCAGAGCTTCCTGTTGTCCGCCGGCTACATCCGCTCGGTGTTGGAGGTCGATGCCACCAGCGGCACCGTGCTGCGGCACTTCGGCCCCGACGGTGACGTGCCAGTGCATCCGGACAGCCCCGCCTTCTACTTCCAGCACGATCCCCACTGGACCGATCACGGCACGCTGCTGATGACCTCGGCCTACGGCGCCTCGGACTACGATCTCAACCAATCGGACTTCATCGCGGTCGAGTACGGCCTGGTGGACGGGCAGCTCGTCGAGGCCTGGTCCTGGGGCAAGACACTGGGTCTCGGCACCCTGCCCGAGGGTCAGGCCATGCGCCTGTCCAACGGAAACACGCTGGTGAACATGGGCTTCAAGGGCCAGTGCGTCGAGATCACGCCCGAGGGCGAGGTGGTCTGGGAGATGTCCTCCGCCATGGGCTCCGCCTTCGTGCGCGTGCGGCCGGTGAACGACCTGTACGCGGGGTACTGAGCGGCTCCCCGTAGCTTCCTACAGCCCGCCGCCCAGGAACACCGACAGCACGTCGCTGCCCCAGGCTCCGGCCAGAAGGTCGGGTCGGCCGTCACCATTGATGTCGGCCACCCTCACGCACTCTCCCAGGGAACTCTCGGCGGTGTCGCCCAGGATGCTCGCATCGGCGCTGGACGAGTCCAGGGTGCCTACCACCGGCCCGAACAGCACGTAGACCTCTCCGACATCGGCGGTCGCGCCGTCGTCCACGCCCCAGGCGCCCAGCACCAGATCGGCGTAGCCGTCGCTGTCCAGATCGCCGCCCGCGACGCCTGTGCCCAGGCTGTCATCCGCGGTGGTACCCCAGACCACCGCGGTCGCGACAGAGGAAGCATCCGCGGTCCCCGACCAGCGAGCCGCGCCACCCAGGAACAGCCAGGCGGCCCCGGCATCTGTACCAGCAGACCCGTCCGCCTTCCCGCTACCCGCCAGCAGATCCTCGTAGCCATCGCCGTCCACGTCGCCCGGGGAGGCGATCCCTTGGCCCAGGTAGTCGGCCCAGGAGGCGCCGGTGAAGCTGGCATCGGAGTCGGTGGCGAAGAGAGAGCTGGACCAGGTGGTGTCGCCGTAGAACAGGTAGGCCTCACCCCCGCGGGTGATGCCGGTGTCGCTGTAGGCGCTGCTCATCCACAGATCGTCCAGGCCGTCGCCGTCGGCGTCGACCGCCGACGAGAGCTGGCGCCAGTAGCCCAGCTGCAGGCCGCCCTGGTGGCCCTCGATCACCACGTCGGCAGCGGTGCTCACGTCGCTGGCCCCGCTCGCACCCGCCGCATCACCCCACAGCAGGTAGACCACGCCGGTGGCGCTCCCGGCGAAGCTGTCGTAGCCGTAGGCGCCGAGCGCCAGCTCATCCAGGCCATCGCCGTTCAGATCACCCACGAAGGCAGCGTCGGAGCCGAGGTAGTCGTTGGAGTTGGCGGCGTACCAGATCGCGTCGGAGCTGGCGTCGGCCATGCGGTCGCCGGTGAGCCCGGTGCCGCCGTAGTAGAAGTAGACGGTGCCCGACCAGGCCTGGTAGCTGCCGTTGCGGTAGGCCGTGATCGCCATGTCGTCCGCGCCATCGCCGTCCAGGTCGCCACCTCCGGTGAGCGCGCGGCCGGTGTAGTTGTTGGTGTGCTCGCCCTGGAGCGTGAGGTCCTGGCTGCCGCTCACGTCGGTGTCGGCGACGATGGGACCGTAGGTGACGAAGGCCAGGCCGGCCGAGATGTCACCGTCGGCGCTGGTGCCGTAGTACGAGCCGGTGATCAGGTCCGAGGAGCCGTCGCCATCGAAGTCCGCGACCTCCACGTCGTAGTGGGTGCGCATACCCCGGTCACCGGTCACGGTGATGTCGGCGTCGCCCACGTCGCTCGAGCCCTCGAGCCCACAGCCGCTGGCGGTGCCGTCGCAGTCGTCGTCCACTCCGTTGTCGCAGACCTCCACAGCACCCGGGTGCACCGAGGCGTCCGTGTCGTCGCAGTCGGTGCCGCCGTCGGCGATGGCGTCGTAGCCGTCGCCGTCGCTGTCGGTCGTGGATCCGGTGCAGCTGTCGTTGGCGGAGCCCGGTGACGAGCCGCTGCCACAGTCCGAGGCCGCCCAGTTGCTCTCCACGTCTCCCGCTCCGGTGTCCACGCGGTCGATGCTCACGCCGTCGCCGGGGTCGTCGGGGAACGAGAAGCTGTCGATCAGGGTGACCCCATCGGCGTCGTACAGCTCGAGGGGATCGCTGACCGCCAGGCCCGAGCAGATGGCGCTGTCGTCGGTGGTCAGCAGCAGTGTGCCCGAAGGGATCGTGTACTCACCGGCGTAGTCGGCATCGAGGATCAGCGCGTAGCCGCCGGCGTCGAGGGTGGTGTCCGTGGGGTCCGAGTAGCCCTCGAGTGGATCGTCGGCGTCGCCGTCGTAGAGGATCATGCCCGCCAGGTCGATGGGGTCGGGGCCGGCGTTGTGCAGCTCCACGAACTCGCCGGTGGACTCGGTGGCGGCATTGGCCATCACCTCGGTGATCAGCAACAGCCCGGCATAGTCGGAGGTCGCATCGTCGGTGCAGCCCGCGGTGCCTGGGGAGGCGCCGGCGGCGCAGGTGGAGGCCAGCCAGTTGCTGCTGTCGTCCAGCATGTCCAGGTAGCTGCGCTCGGTGCTCACCCCGTTGCCCGGGTTGGTCGGGTAGAGGAAGGCGTCCAGCTCGTGTACACCGTCGCTCTCGTACAGGGTCACCGGATCGCTCACCGACAGGGAGTTGCCCAGCGTGGTGTCGCCGGTGGTGAGCAGGATGGCGTCGGCGTCGATGCTGTAGTCGTCGGCGTACTCGGCATCGAGGATCACGGCGAAGGCGCCGGGGTCCAGCACCGTGTCGCCGCCGTCGAAGGCCTGCAGGGTGTCGTCGGCGTCGCCGTCCGACAGCACCAGGCCTGCCAGGTCCACCGCCGCGCTGCCGGCGTTGTACAGCTCCACGAACTCGCCGGTGTCCTCGTCCAGGGCGTTGGCCATCACCTCACTGATGATCACGCCGCCGCAGGCGCCGCCGGTGGACCCGTTCAGGCGACCCACCGAGTGCCCCTCACCGCAGCCGTCGCTGCCGGCCGCCCAGTTTGTGGACACATCCCCCGCGGCGTAGTCGATCTTCTCCACCGACACCGCGTTGCCCGGGTCCATGGCCCAGGTGTAGCTGTCGATGAGGGTGCTGCCGTCGGTGTCGTACAGGGAGACGGAGTCGCTCGAGTTGGCGATGCCGTTGCCGATGGTGGCGTCGGGGGTGGTGATCAGCACCAGGCCCGCAGGCAGGGCGTAGTCTTCGGCGAAGTCGGGATCCAGGATCACGGCGTGCTCGCCGGGGCCCAGCAGGGTGGAGCCGCCCAGGTAGCCCTCGAGCACGTCGGTGCTGTCGCCGTCGTCGAGGATCAGGCCGCCGATGTCGATGTCGGTGGTGGTGGGGTTGTACAGCTCCACGAACTCGCCGGTGCGCTCGTCGTCGGCATTGGCCATCACCTCGGTGATCACCAGATCGGCGGGATCGCCGCTCTCCGGGAAGCAGTGGCCGCTGCCGGGGGACATGCTGTCGGCGCACACCGAGGCGCGCCAGTTGCCCGACACATCGCCGGTGTCCATGTCCACCAGCTCCACCGAGACCCCGTCGCCCGGATCCGTGGGGTGGGTGTAGGTAGAGACCACGGTGGTGCCGTCGGCCTCGGCGAGGGTGACGGTGTCGGAGGTGGTGAGGCCGTTGCCGATGGTGTTGTCGCCTACGATGACCATCAGCGCGTCGCTGTCGATGCTGTAGGAGCCGTCGTACTCCGGGTCCAGGATCACCGCGTAGCTGCCCGCGTCCAGCTCGGTGGTTCGCCCGAGGTAGCCGGTGATGGTGTCGACGTCG
This sequence comes from uncultured Enterobacterales bacterium, assembly GCA_964532635.1. Taxonomy (GTDB): domain Bacteria; phylum Myxococcota_A; class UBA796; order UBA796; family JAFGLY01; genus CALDOK01. The sequence continues at coordinate 11,749 of CAZHIK010000029.1, read as the reverse complement.
TCGCCGTCGGTGAGGAGCAGATCGGCCAGGTCCACCGTGCTCGAGCCTGCGTTGTACAGCTCGACGAACTCGCCGGTGGACTCGGTGGTGGCGTTGGCCAGCACCTCGGTGATGATCAGCTCGGTACCGGAGTCCACGAACTCGTCGTAGCCGATGTCGGGGGCGGCTCCGCCGGGGCGGCTGTCGCCGTCGAAGTCTTCACTCACCGACGTGGTCGTGCCCGCGTCGATGCAGGGGGAGCTGGACGACAGGTGGTAGTCGCCCTCGTTCATGTCCACCAACAGTGGATCCTGGGAGAGATCCGAGGCGGCTGCGGAGGCGTCGTTGACGTAGTCGGTGGTGTTGCCCCACACCAGGTTGTAGCCCGTGGTGGAGCTGCAGCTGTCGCAGTCCAACCCGTAGTAGTTGCTCACGATGATGTTGTTCACCACGGTCGTGGCGTCGCTCGCCTCGAGCACCACGCCACCGGTGGAGGCGCTGCCCCCCCCGTAGCCGTTGGCCCACACGGTGTTGTGGGCGATGGTGCCGGTGCTGTCGTCGCTGAGGATGCCAGCGTTGGCGTTGGAGTGCACCATCGAGTTCTGGATGGTGTGGTCGTAGTCGTACTCGGCGTAGATGCCGTAGAGGTTGTAGGCCGCGGTGATCTCACCCATCACCGAGTAGGCGCTACCGATGCAGTAGATGCCGTACTCGAAGTACTCCACGCTCACGTCGTGGACGTGCACGGTGCCCCCGTCGCCGTCGATGTACACGCCGGCTTCGGTGGTGTACCAGGTGCCGTCGCTGACGAAGGTGGGGGAGGTGATGCCCATGCCCGACAGGGTGGTGGAGGACATGCCTGTGATGTCCACCGATCCGACGAGCAGGGTCTCGGTCTGGCCCGCGCCGGCCACGGTGATGGAGCTGCGGATGTCCAGGTCTTCCGTGTAGGTACCTGGCGGGACCGTGACGGTGTCGCCGGATGCCGCCGCGTCGATGGCGGCCTGGATGGTGGTGAAGGGCTCCACGTCGTTCAGCCACACCGGCTGGCCCGAAGGTGGCGCGGGCGGCGCTTCGCCCGTGGGCGCGGCGCAGGAAATCACGAGGGAAGACAGAGAGATCGCGAGGACTCGAGCCATGGCTCGCTCCAGGGTGCAGGGGGTCCTGTGAGGGTACACCCTGGAGGGGTGGGGTGTCTCTACGCCACGTTATCCTCCTGGTGCAGTCCTCCCTACGGAGCCCCCATGTCCCGCCTCCCGCTCGCCGCGCTTCCCCTCCTCGCCCTGGCCTGCACCCCCATCGGCCACCTGGGCACAACCCCCGAAGACAGCGCCGCCCCCGAAGGCGACACCGACACCGACACCGACGCGGATGGGGACACCGACGCCGACAGCGACAGCGACAGCGACGCCGACACCGATGTCGAGTACTTCCGCCCCGACTACCTGGCGGTGCGTGGCTACGTGGGCGTGGCGGGCACCGAGATCTCGGACTGGAGCTACAACGGCGAGACCACCATGTCCTACATCGGGGTGGAGTTGGCGCCGGTCGAGTACTTCCACACCGGCGACACGTCGCTGAACTGCTATCTGTACTTCGAACCCCTGGGCACCGCGGTGACCACGGATCAGCACATCCTGGCCTGGGAGGTGGAGTGGCTGCCGCTGATGGCATCGGATCTCTGCTACGAGCTGGATCCCGACTACTACGGGGAGTACCCCCTCGAGTCCATCGGGGTCTCCATGGGCAGCATGGCCGTCGATACCCTGAACGAGTACACCGAGGAGCTGCTCGAGCACTCCTGGGACACCGACTACTTCGACGACAACGCCCTGGGCCTGACCCTCGAGCTGGGCGACCTGGACACCACCATGGAGAGCTTCTGGGACTACTACCCGGAGCTGCAGCTGTAGTACGGCTGGGCCTACGCGGCGGATGCCGACATGGCCATCGATGTCGAGGAGGTCGTTGCGCCAGGAGATCTCGGGGCCGGCACCCACGCCTTCCTGAACTTCAGCTCACTGCACTACCAGACGCCCGACTACCATCTCGAGTAGCTCCGTCGGCGGCCGTTGCCGCTCAGCCAGGGGCACGGGATGCATCGTGGGCGGTGGCGGGCGGGACGTGACGATGTCCTCGATGTCGAGGCTCAGGTGGAACTCGAGATCGCAGCTGGGGCGGTCCCATGCCGGGCAGATCTCGCTGCTCGGAGCCTCGGCCCAGTCGTCGCCGGGCGAGAGGCAGGCTTCGCCCTGGACCAGCAGGTCGGGGGTGTTGGCTTGCCAGAGGTTGCCGTCGAGTGCCGCCGAGGCGTCGTCCAGGAAGAGGCCGGCGCCCGTGTTGTCGCTGAGGGTGTTGCCCTGCAGCAGCAGGCCGGACCCCGCATCCCAAGCCGATGCGGCTCGGGCGTACACGCCGTCGCCGCAGCGTGTACCCGTGCCGTGTGGGATCCCGATGCCGCCGGAGAAGGTGTTGCTCTCGAGGTGGTAGCTGCCCTGGCCCGAGAGCCAGCCGCCGGCCGCGAGGTTGTCGGAGAGGGTGCTGTCGATGACGAGCAGGGAGGGAGGGTCCCAGTCCTCCTGCTGTGCGGCGTAGAACCCCACCCCGCCGCCGAGGTCGGCGCCCTCTTCGGTGTTCGAGATGGTGGAAGAGCGTAGCTCCAGCGTGCTGCCGTCCACCACCACCACCCCGGCGAACTGGTTGTCGAGTAGCCGGCAGTCGGTGCAGTCGAGCCGTGCTGCGTTCACCCACAACACCAGGCCGGGGCCCTCGTTGCCTTGCGCCAGCAGTCCGGAGGCAGAGACCGTGGCCTCGTCCTGGACTCCAACGCCAAGGGCGGTCGCACCCTGGTGTCCATAGGCGGCCCTCGTCCCGGTGATGGACGTGTCGAGGATCACCACCTCGGTGCCTGGGTTGGTGGCCAGCAGCCCGGCTGAGATGTTGTCCACGAGATCGCAGCCATCGAGGCTCAGGCTCGCGCCGTCGAAGACGTTGACGCCGAACCCACCTACGCCCTCGATGTCGGGCAGCGTGTCCCGGACGGTGGTCTGCCGCAGCAGTGCGGCCGATCCTCGTCCGCGAACCTGGACTCCCACCCCTCGGTTCTCGGCGATCTCACAGGCTTCGATGGCCAGCAGAGCGCCGTCGTACGCCTCGACCCCGATCCCGTCCACACCGCCCACATCGAAGCGCGTGTCGCTGACCGTGGTGCCACGGAGCGTCACGGACGTGCCCCCTCCGGCAGCCAGCACGCCAGCTCCCACATTCCCTGTCACCTCGCAGGCCTCGACCAGCACGGAGGCACCGCCAGAGACCTCCACACCGTACCCGACCTCACCGCTGACATCGGGCAGCGTCCCGATGATGCGCGTGTCGTGGAGCCTGGCAGTGCTTCCGAAGTCCATCACGCCGACGCCCACCCGTGTGTTCCCCACCACCTGGCAGCCCCGTGCATCCAGGGCGGCCCCCTCCTGCACCCCGATGCCCATCCCGTCGCTACCGTCGTCGTTGCGGGTGTCACGGATGGTGGTCTCGCGCAGGGTAGCGGTCGTACCTGGATGGGCCACGACCAGTCCCACGTCCTCGTGGCCTCGTACCTCACAGCTCTCCAGGGTCAGGCTTGCGCCGTCGCGGATCTCGAGGCCGCGGCCGAAGCTGCCGTCCGCGTATGGCAGGGTGTCCTCGATGCTCGAGTCCTGCAGTAGGACCGTCGTGCCTGGATCGTAGGCGACGATGCCCTCGGCCGTGTTGCCGGTGAAGGAGCAGCTCATCGCGGCCAGCTCGGCGCCTCCGAACGCGGTGAGCCCGTTGCCGAACGCTCCGTCGCCATCCGGCACCGTGCCCTGGACCGTGGTGTCCGCCAAGGTCACCAGGGTGCCCGTGTCGTGGGCCATGATCCCCGCAGCCGTGTTGCCCTCGAGCTTGCATCGTTCCGCCGAGAGCGCCGCGCTGTCCGTGACCAGGACGCCGAGCCCGAACCCGCTGCTCTCTCCAGGCTGGGTGTCCCGCACCGTGGTGTCCGCCAGCGCGACCTCCGTTCCGGGATTGTATGCCAGGATCCCCACCAATGCGTTGCGCTGCAGATCACAGCGCGTGGCTTCGAGGGCCGCACCGCCGTAGACATCGATGCCGTATCCCGCCTGGCCGTCCTCGGTCTGTTGGGTGTCCTGGATGGTCACGTCCACCAGGGAGACCGCGGAGCCGGTGTCGGTGACCGTGATCCCCGACTGCACGTTTCCTGTCAGCCTGCAGCGCTCGGCCGAGAGCATCCCGCCATCGGCGACGATGATGCCGATCCCGAACCCACCCTCGCTCTGGGGCTGTGTGTCCCGGATGGTCGTGTCCACCAAGGAGATCTCGGCGCCTGGATCGTGGACCATCACCCCGACGGTCGTGTTGCCGGCCAGCTCGCAGCGTTCGGCCGAGAGGGCTGCCCCCTCCTGGATCCGGACGCCGTAGCCGGAGTCCCCGCTCTCGGTCGGTCGTGTGTCCCTGATGACCGTGTCCACCAGGGAGACTTCGGTGCCCGAGTCCCAGGCCAGGATCCCGCCTTCGGTGTTGCCGGCCAGCTCGCAGCCCTCGATCTCGAGCTGCACGGGGGCTGGAGCGCCCCGGTAGGTCGCGATCCCGTGCCGGGCGCTCCCCTCGATCCCGATCCCCACCAGCCGGACCACCCCCGACTGGATCCGGAAGCCGAGGTAAGACGCGTCCACCACATCCAGCCCCGACAGCTGGATCTCGCCGTACAGCGCGCTGATCTCGACCCCCGCCGTGCTCTCGTCACCCACGCTCGCATCCAGCGTCACCAGCTCTCTGCATCGCCCCGCCAGGCGAACTCCGGCGTGGTCCGTGCCGAGGTTCAACGTCTCGGGGTAGGTCCCCGCCGCCACCGCCACCAGCCCGCCGCCGCGGTCACCGGCCAGGTCCAGTGCGGGCTGGATGCTGCACAGTGGGGCCTCGGCGCTGCCGTCGCCACCATCCGCGGCCTCGATGTTCACGTAGACGGTGTCGCCGTCCACCTCCAGCGCGCCCCAGGTGCCGACACCACAGGCCTCCGGGACGCAGCTGCCGTCGTCCTCCAGCTGTCCCTCGTCGCACTCGAGTGCTGCCGCAGGCTCTTCGGGGGTGGGCTGCGGACAGCCGGCGATCGCGGAGGTCAGCGGCAAGACCAGCGCGAGGGGGAGGGAGCGGCTCATGCGCACGACGATACGCCGCTTGCCCATTGTGAGACAAGCGGGCGTAGAGCGTCGTTGCGTGGTGGAGCGGCTCGCCGCGCTATCTTGGGGCCCCTGTTCGCACCGAGCCTCGATGAATCCCTCGCGCCTCGTCCCGCTGTTGCTGTTGCCGGCTCTCGGCTGCGGCGAAGAGCGCGAGCCCGGGGACTCGGCTCCCCCCGAGCACACCCTACCAGGGGACACCGACACCGATGGGAGACTCGAGGTCCTGCCGCCTCCTCCCGATGACTTCGACGGTGACGGCTACGACCGTGACGAGGACTGCGACGATCTCGATCCCGCGGTCCATCCCGCCGCCGAGGAGCTGTGGAACGACCGCGACGACGACTGCGACGGGCGCATCGACGGCGACGGGGACTACCAGGGCAACAGCGCCGTCACCGCCAGCGCGGTGTACGAGGCCCAGATCTACCGCTACGAGATGGACTGTCCCACCACCATGAGTCGGAGTGAGGGAGCGCTGTCGTTCTCCATCCAGTGCGTCCCGGACCTCTCGCAGCCCCACGCGGACATCCTGCTGGGGAAGTGGGTGAACATCGAGGTCAACGAGAGCGACACCGCGGTCTCGGGCAGCAGCTGGAGCGGGCGGACCGAGATCCGGTCGGCCAACGGCTGGGACAGCCGGGGCGAGGCTTCCATCACCTGGAGCGACATGGACCACGCGACCATCGTCACGACCCTGGACGCCTACAGCCTGGACATGTCCGGGGTGGGTGCTCTGGAGCTACTGCCCTGAGGGTCCGGGGTCGCGGTGCTCGCGCTACTCGCCGACCTCCACCTCGGGCGTGGGCTCTGCTCCGGCGCCGGGCTCGGGCTCTGGGGAGGGATCCTTGTGGAACTCGACCGTCGCCTTGGCACGCTCGGCGATGGTCTTGGAGAGTTCCTGCGCGAAGGAGCCCTCGAGATCCACGCCCCGGACCGTGGTTCCTGGCTTGATCTGGACATCGATTTGCTTGCAGCCCAGGTAGGCCTCCTCGTCGAGGTCGAAGACCAGCACGGCCGCACGGGCGAAGCCGCCTACGTAGCCAACGCCCGTGATCTTGCCCTCCTCCATCTCGAGGTCGTCGGTGGTGCTCGCGTCCAACCGGTCCACCTCCTTCACGGCGGCGAGGTAGCGGGTGGAGAGGTGCTCCTCCACGCGAAACTCCGCCTCGATGAGCAGCTTGTCGAGGTTCTTGCGCTCGTAGATGATCATGCCTCGCTCGAGCCTGTGTACGGCTGTGTCCAGTTCGCCATCGACGACGTCCGAGGACCAGTACAGGCCGTCGTAGGCCAGCACGGCGTTCTTCGGGTACTCCGTCTCGATGGTGGGGCGGTCGCCGAGGACCAAGGGCTGTTCCAGATCCACCAGGCGGAGTTCCTGGGCGCGCGCCCAGTATTGGTCCATCAGGACCTTGCGAGGTTCGATCTCGGCCCTGTGTTCGACGTAGTAGTCCCTCAGGAACTGCTGTTGCTCCTCGCGGCTGGGCTGGCAGGCAGCCAGGACGAGACAGAGCAGGCCCAAGGCTGACGTGGTGGTGGTCCGGGGCATGGTTCCTCCTGCCAGGGCAGTCTCGCATGACGGGAGGGCTCGCTGCTACTTGGCGGCTCCCCGCCGCCGCGCATGGAAGCGCTTGACCTGGTGGGCGAAGGCTTCGAGGCGAGCGGAGCCGTCGGAGCCACCGCTGCCGCCGTAGTTGATGGTGGCCATGGGGATGCCGCCGTGATCGTCGCGCATGCGCTGCAGAAGGGCGGCGGAGATACCGCCCACCATGCAGCCGAAGCAGATGGCGTTGACCACGCCGTCGGCGCCGCGCTTGGCGAAGTCGGCCATCTTGGCCACGTTGAGGATCACCAGGCTCTCGGACTCGGGGCCCACGTAGGGGCCTGCCAGCTCCAGGACCTCCTTGGCCGAGGGCTCGGTGAAGCGCTCGTCCAGGTCCCAGTGCAGCCCCTGCCACCAGGCCTCCATCTCCCGGACGGTCGTGAGGAACGCGGTCTGGAACAGGGGCTTGAGATCCCAGCGCCGGGCGTAGTGCCGGGCGAAGCGTGGCTGGTTGAAGGCGAACAGGTCCACCGAGAACGGCGCTGGCCAGACCTCGCAGCCCAGGTCCTCGAGTCGGCTGAACAGATCACCGTTGGCGAAGCCGTTGACCCGCGTGTAGATGTCGCCGGCCACGCCCACGATGGGCTTGCGGGGGATGGCGTGGGTGGGGACGGTGCGCAGGCGCTCGAGGGCCGTGGGCAGGAAGTCCATGACCTCGAAGCGCTCGACGGCGTCGGACAGCTCGTGCAGCAGGTCCTCGTAGTGGGCGTCGGTGCTGCCAGGCACGCGCTCGTAGGGGCGGGTGCGGCAGGCCTGGCGCAGCATCATCTCCACCGCCATCATGCCGCGGTACAGGGTGATGCCGCCCTTGACGCCGATGGCCGCCTGCAGCTCCTCTGGGGTGGGTGAGTCCACCCGCAGGTCGGCCCCCAGGCGCCGCTTCACGTGGCGCAGGCCGTCGGCGTACTGGGAGAACAGGCAGGCGTTCACCCCGCCCTGGAAGAGGAAGGAGTCGCCGGGCCGGTAGTCGTGCTCCTTGACCACCCTCACCAGGTCTCCGGCCAGCAGGGTGAAGGGGTGGCACTCGCGGCCCGAGCCCAGCTCCTCGCCCATGCGGCGGGTCTCCTCGTCGGGGTGCGGGAGCAGGTGCACGTCGTAGCCGGCCATGCGCAGCACGCCGGCGTGGGCGTAGGCGTGGTCGGCGAAGTAGGGCAGGAAGACCCGCCCCCGCGGCACGCCGCTGCTGTCGGCCTCGCCGTCGATGGCGGGCTCGGGATCGGGGTCTTCGCCCCGGCGCAGGTGGGCGTCGATCTCGTCGGCGAACGCCTCGAGCCGGGTGACGAAGCCAGCCTCGGCGCGATGCTCGTCGAGCTCGAGCATCAGCCGGGGACGACCCTCGAGCAGCTCCTCGAGGTGCTTGTTGGCGAAGCCGTCGGGGCCGCAGCCGAAGCTGGACAGCACCACGGGGAACAGCCGCGGATCCTTGCGGATCAGCATGGCGGCTCGCAGGTAGTCGCGGTTGCCCTGCCAGACCAGCTCGTCGTAGCGTGGCGGCAGCTCCACCTCGCCCAGGGGCAGGCAGTCCATGGGCAGCACGGGCAGACCCAGGCGCGCCAGCTGACGACCCAGGTCCATGTTCAGGTAGGGATCGGCCAGGTTGTACGGCTTGCCCAGGATCACGAGCACCCGGTCGTGGCCGCCGGCCAGCAGCTCGCGGCCCAGGCTCTGCAGCTCGGCGTCGAGCTCGACCATGGCGGCTCGGCCCTTGCGCAGGGACCCCGCCAGCTCGTCTTCGTCAGCGTCGAGCTGATCAGCCAGCTGGGCGAGGGAGGCGATCTCCTCACCGGGCTCCTCGTCCAGCTCCACCTCGGGCACGATGAAGCGCGCCTGGCCGGCGTCGTCGAGCATGTAGGGTAGGTGGCGGGTGAAGGCGCAGACGTAGGGGCCGCGCTCGCCGTGCTGCCGCGGGGGGGTTGCGTTGACCGAGGGGATGAGGATGTCGGTGATCCCGTGGTCGATGAGAGCCTGGACGTGCCCGTAGGTGATCTTGACGGGCAGGCAGGTGTCAGCCTGCAGCTTGCGCTGGCCCTGTGCCAGGATGGCGGAGCTGGACGGAGGGGAGAGCACCGGCTCGTAGCCGGCGGCGCGGATCAGGCGGGTCCAGATGGGCAGGTACTGCAGACCCACCGAGGCCCGGGGGATGCCCATGGTGTCGGCGGTGGCGGTGGGCATGGACGCGTCGTCGTCCAGGCCGGCGGCCTCGAGCGTCATGCGCCAGCGTCGGGCCAGCAGGTGGTCCTTGCTGTCCGCTCCAGTGCGGCTGTCGTCGCGCTCGCTGTAGCGCTCGCAGATGTCGCCGAAGAAGCGCACCCGTTCCCCGGCCCGGAAGCGGGTGACCTGGCAGCGGTTGGAGCAGGCACGGCACTCGAAGCTGCGCTCCACTTCGCCTTGGCAGGCCTCGAGGCCGCCGAAGCGGGTGGTGGCGGGCAGCTCACCGGCTTGCCGGGCGTCCAGCAGCAGCTGGGCCACGCCGATGGCGCCGCTGACCCGGTTGTGGGGATGGACGGTGACCGGGCGGCCGAGCAGCTCCCGGAAGGCGGCCACGACGGCGCGGTTCGAGGCGGTGCCGCCCTGGAAGAGCACCCGCTCGCCGATGGGGCGGCCGGCCACCACCTTCTCGAGGTAGTTGCGGGCCACGCTCATGGCCAGCCCTGCGGAGAGGTCTTCGGTGCTGGCACCTTGGCGCATGGCGTGGACCAGCTCCGAGTCCATGAACACGGTGCAGCGGCTGCCCAGGTCCACGGAGCTGTCGGCCGCCATCGCCCGCTCGGCGAACTCGCCGATGATGTTCAGGCCCATGCGGGTGGCCTGCTCCTCGAGGAAGCTGCCGGTGCCCGCCGCGCAGACCTTGTTCATCGTGAAGTCCACGATGTGGCCGTCGCGCGCCGAGATGAACTTGGAGTCCTGGCCGCCGATCTCGAGCACGGTGTCCACGTCGGGCAGGGCTTCGAAGGCGCCCCGCAGCTGGGCGGTGATCTCGTTGCGCACCAGGTCGGCCCGCAGGAACTCCGCGGCCAGGTGCCGACCGGAGCCGGTGGTGGCCACACCGGTGATGTTCAGGCCGTCGCCGTGGCGCTCCTGCAGCTCCCGGAGGCCCTCCTCGAGCACCTCGAGGGGGCGCCCGCGGGTGGCCAGGTACAGGGCGTCGAACAGCTCGCCCGCGGGGGTGACCAGGGCCAGGTTGGTGGAGACCGAGCCCACGTCCACGCCCAGGATGAAGGGCCGCTCACCGGCTTGGCCATGGCAGGCTTCGAGCCCAGGCTCGGGGCAGCCGGGGTCCGGCAGGGCGGGCAGGCGCACCAGGCCCCGCTCGGCCGTGCGCTCGCCGGCCAGGGCCCGGCGCAGCTTGTGCAGGGACACAGGCTGTTCGCCTTCGGCCAACAAGGCCGCGCCCAGGGCCCCAGCCAGGCGACCGTCGGGCACGGTGCGCAGCTCGTCGTCGGCCAGCTCCAGCACCTCGCGGAAGGCGCGCACCAGCCCGGGGTTGAGGGCCCCGCCGCCCACCAGCACGGCCGGGCGGGTCAGCTCGCGGCCGCGCATCACCGAGGCCTGGAAATTGCGCGCCAAGGCCAGGCACAGGCCGTAGGCGATCTCGGCCACGGGGGTGCCCTTCTGCTGCAGGTGGATCATGTCGGACTTGGCGAAGACGGTGCAGCGGCCCGCCACGGTGGCGCCGCGCTCGGCGTCCCCCGCGAGCTTGGCCAGGCCGGCCACGTCGAGCTTCAGGCGGCCCGCCTGCTGCTCGAGGAACACCCCGGCGCCCGCTGCGCACAGCTCGGACAGGGAGAAGTCCAGCAGCTCGCCGGTGCCGCCGGGCGCCACGCCCATCCAGCGGGAGAGGTGCCCACCCACCTCGATGATGGAGCGGGCTTCGGGGCAGAGGCGCGAGGCGCCCGCCGTGGTGGCCACCACGTCGTTGGCCAACTGCAGGTCGCCGGTGCGCGTCGCCAGCAGCCCAGCGGCGGAGCCGGTGAGTCCCATCGGCAGCTCCAGGCCACCCCAGTCTACCTCGATCTCGGCCAGCAGGGCATCCAGGGCGGCCAGTGGGCGGCCAGCGCTGTTGCGGGAGCGGCCGCCGAGAAGCTGGCCGTGCTCATTCAGCATGGCGGCGTGAACGGCGACGGAGCCCAGGTCCAGGCCGATGCGTGCGGGGGTGGTGGTCACGGCGTCCTCCGGGGGTGAACAGCTGACCTGACACGTCAGTCTAGTCGGCCCCCCACACTAACCTGACATGTCAGTCCAGTGCACGAAACGTGTTAGCTTGCGCCGACTCCTCCACCTCGGAGCGCCCGGATGCGAGCCACTGATCGCCGCCAGCAGCTGATGGACGCCGCCCTCGCTGCGTTCAGCCGCGGCGGCTACCACGGCACCCACATCAAGCACATCATCGAGGAAGCCGGCGTCGCCCGTGGCACCTTCTACCTGTACTTCGAGGGCAAGCGCGAGGTCTTCCAGGCGCTCATCGACGAGATGTTCGTGTCCCTGGACTCGGTGCTGGAGGTGTTGGACCCTACAGCCCCGGCTTCTCCTATCGAGCAGATGCGCCGCAACCTCGAGCGCTTCGTGGGTGTGCTCCAGGCCCGCCCCCGGCTCACCACCCTGCTGCTCGAGCAGGGCGCGCCCCTCGAGCCCGAGGTGCGTGAACGGCTGCGGGAGTTCTACCTGGATCTGACCACCAAGGTGGAACAGGGCCTGGCCATGGGAGAAGAGCTGGGCCTGTTCGAGGACATGGACCGCGAGGTCGTAGCCCGCGCCATCGTGGGTGCGGTCAAGGAGGTGTTCTACAGCTGGGACCACCAGCGTGAAGCCTTCGATCCGGTCCGGGTGGCCGACGCGCTCATCAACGTCACGCTCCACGGGCTGATGGTGCCGCAAGAAGCCTAGTTTTTCGACGCGGGGAAAGTGACCGGGTCGAATGTATCGCTCCGCGCGCGGTTCACCCCCGCCCGCC
>CAZHIK010000028.1:0-23552 GCA_964532635.1 uncultured Enterobacterales bacterium | reverse complement strand
CTGGGGGCCTCGGTGCTCCTGGCCCGGGTGGACTACGGCCTGCGACTGCGCCTGCTGGCGCCCCCCTAGCACATCGAGTTGGCCGCGCGTCTCGTCGCCGGCGCGCTGAACGAACCCTCCCTCGAGCCGCAGGACATCGACCGAGCCCTCGAGGTCGCCGTCCAGGGAGCCCAGCGCCTGGAGTGTTCCCCGGTGGGCAAGCTGCGCTGGGTGGAGCGGGAAGCGCTCTACCCGTCCGATCACCCGCTGGCGCGCTGGCGTCTGGAGTCCCGGAACATCGACCAGAGCGAGTTGAGCACCCAGAAGGCCCGGCTCGGGGAGCTGGGTGGGGCCGTGATCGCGGTCGTCGGACCCGTTGGGCCTCAGGAAGGGGCTGCGCTCGGGGTGGCGTTCGAGTTCCTGGGCGCTCCGCCGGAGAGCTTCGCGCTCGCACCTCCTCTGGCCTTCGAGGACGGACCCCGGGTGTGGGTGGTCGAAGAGCCGGGGTCATCGCAGGTCCAGCTGTCCGTCAGCTACCCGGTACCGTCGGAGATGCCCTGGGCCCAGGCGCAGCTGGTCGCGGATGTGCTGGGCGGGGGGGCCACAGCGCGGCTGGATCGTCGACTGCGTGAGGAGCTGGGCCTGGTCTACGAAGCCCGTGCCCGCATCGTGCGGCAGCCGGGCCACGACCTGCTGCGGGTGAGCACCCGGCTCGGTGTCGATGATGTCGGTGCTGGCCTCGATGCCCTGCTGGGTGTTCTGGAGGGCATGGGGGACCTCGAACCCGACGAGCTCCAGCGAGCCCGCGCCACCCGCCTGTTCTCGGAGGTCCGGGCCCTCGACAGCCTCGAGCGAAGCGCGGGCCACCTGGGGGAGCTGGCGCTGCGCGGCCAGCAGCCCGAGGAACGCCAGCGGGAGCTGGACGCTCTGGCGGGCGTGGAGCTGCCGGAGCTCGAGGCGGCTGCGCGCGCCCTGCTCGACCCTCGCCGCTCGACCTGGGTGATCCTGGGAGACGCCGATCAGCTCCACCTCCCCCTGCACGACCACCCCAGCCTGAGCCCCGACTGCAGCCGCAGCATCCGGTGCACGCGCGAGGGAGTGGAGGACACGCGGTTCTGCAGGGAGGAGTAGGAGCGCGCCGTACGCGGGGGCTCGTAGCTGACCCCGCGCGTTTGGCGCGCTACCCGCGCCGTACGGGGAGGCTCGTCGCTGACCCCGCGCGTTTGGCGCGCTACCCGCGCCGTACGAGGAGGCTCGTCGCTGACCCCGCGCGTTTGGCGCGCTTGCGGGGCCTGCCTTCGACGCGCGACCGCGGCCCGGGGCCCAGGGCGAGTGCCGCGATGGGTCCTCTGTCAGGCTCGCCCCAGCGGAACAGCTCCATGCGTCCCTCCGCCCTCGTGCTCTGCGTCGCCTGTGTCGGCTGCGGCCATACCACCCCCGAGGTCGACGGCGAGGTGATCTTGGGCTTGGACGTCGACCAGGCTCTCACCACCGTCGATGGGCGCTTCCTCTCCGTGGCGGTGGACAGCTCGCAGCTGGTCGGGCTCGAGTTCTGGCATCCCGACGCCACCAGCGACACCGAGTGGGTGCCGGTGGAGCCCTACGACTTTGGGCGGGAACAGCTCCGGGCCTTGGCCGCCGACCGCTCCAGCCTGGCTGCGCATCGGGGGCACCCTGGCCGACGCGATCTGGAACGACCTGAGTGAGGATCCCGACACCGAGCCTCCCGAGGGCGCCGACGGAGTGCTCACGCGGACGGAGATGGAGGAGCTGTGCGCCTTCGCTGAGGAGCTGGGCTTCGACATGATGTTCATTCTGAACGCCGGGCCTGCTGTGCGCGGGGCCAGCGGCGAGTGGGTGGTGGGCAACGCCCGCGAGCTGATGGAGTGGCCGGTCCAGGAAGGCTGTCCCTTCGAGGTCTGGGAGCTGGCGAACGAGCTCAACGCCTTCATACTGCACTACATCGATGGCTACGAGCCCGAGCAGAACGGCGCCGACATGGGCACCCTGGCCGCGCTGCGCGACGAGGTCCACCCCGAAGCCCGCATCTCCGGTCCTACCGTGGCGTGGTGGCCCGAGGCCGGCGAGTTCCCGCCCCTCACGGAAGAAGCCCTGGTGGCGGGGGGCGAGCACTTCGACGTGGTGACCTGGCACCACTTCCCCCAGCAGAGCGAGCGCCGCCCGGCGGCAACACTGCCCGCGGAGCCCGAGACGATGCAGGACCCGGACAACCTCGACGAGGTGTTGGTCTGGGCCGAGCGGGTAGAGGCCGCGATCGCCGAGCACGCCCCTGGAGCCGAGGTCTGGCTGGGGGAGACGGGCAACGCTCAGTGCGGCGGCCGGCCAGGGGTGAGCGATCGCTTCGCTTCCGGCTTCCGGCTTCCGGCTTCCGGCTTCTGGTGGCTGGTTCAGCTGGCCGTGCTGGCGGCTCGCGGCGAGCAGATGGTAGCGCGACAGACCCTCAGCGGCGCCGACTACGGCATCATCGACGGCTGGGACGAGAGCCTTCGGTCCGACTACTGGGCCAGCGTGCTGTGGCATCGCCTGATGGGCACCTCAGTGCTCTCTGTCAGCAGCCCCGATCCCCAGTTGCGCACCTACGCCCACTGCCATCCAGACGTCGGCGGAGACGTCGCGGTGCTCAGCATCAACCTCGATCCGGATCGCGAGCTTTGGCTGCGCCTCGACGAGCTGCCCTGGGGGGACATGGAGACCTGGGTGGTCACCGCGTAGGGCCTGGACAGTCTCGAGGTGCAGCTCAACGGCACCACCCTGGAGCCTGCCGCCGCCGGCGGCGCCCCCGACACTCCGAGGGCCGAGGCGGACTGCCTGGTGCTGCCGCCTCGTTTCTACGGCTTCGGGCGGCTGGTGGGGGCGGATGCGGGGGCCTGTCAGTAGACCAGCGCAGCTGGACTGTGGGGCGGGGAGGACTTGTCTTTCCGACAGACCTCCGCTGTTGTGGAGGCGCTTCTCCCTGGGCCCGCGACGGATTCTGCGTCTTTTCGGGGTGTCCAGCCCGCTTGGTGGGCCGGTTCGTAGCAAGCTCGATCGCCCTCGGAGCCCCGACTGACGCGGACTCTTTGGGCACGTCTTTGACCGCAGGGTTGAGGACTATGATGGTGGTGCCTTGGCATCCTTCGTTGTGGGGGCAAGAAAGTGCGTCAGGTAATTGCGGCCACGAGACAAAATCGTGTATCGTGTGCTGGCAAGCTTGCCTCGGAGGTTCACTATGGATCGGGTCGTAGAATGGCGGGAAATGACCGTTCGCGAATGGATTTCGGAGATTGCCCTGGAGGTCGTGATGCCAAGGGAGCGCTGGGGACTCACGGTAGATGCCGACTGCAAGCCGTGGCGGTCTCGTTGCCGTGATGCGTCGGGCAGCCTCCAGGACGCAAGACTGCGGAGCTACAGCGAGTCCTACGATGTCCGGTGAGGCCATGGTGGATGCAGGGAAGGCCGAGGTTCTCGATGGGATCCACGACTCAGATGGCGAGGCTCTGCTCGAGGCGAAGTTCTTTGAGGACCAGGAGGAGGATGCCGGTTTCGCTGCGACGTATCTTCGCACCCAGGCGAATTGCCTATCGCGTTCCGTCCGGACCGTGACCCAGCCGGTTGTCCTCCTCTGGGTGGTGGTGGCCTCCTTCCTGCTGACCTCGCTTCTCGAAAACGAGGTCAGCGACTGGCTGGAGGCGAGAGCAGCGGAGAAGATCGTGTGGGCACCTGTTGTTGACGAAGATCTCCAGCCTGTGGTCGCGTCTTCCAACTGATTGGTGTCTCGCCCCTCGGACAGTGCTCCTTTGTTCACCGTGATTCGAGAGAGCGCCTGGTCGCCAGCGGCCCGCCGCGCCCGGTCCTGGCCTCGAGCCTCAGCCTCGCCTTGACCCCCGCCCAAGCACAGACCGGACACGACGCCGGATGGTGCCGCAGGGCCGGGCAGTGCTCGCGACCGAAGTAGATGATCTGCAGGTGCACCTTGTGCCAGGACTCCGGCACGAACAGGGCCTTCAGGTCCCGCTCGGTGCGCACCACGTTGCGGCCATCGGAGAGCCCCCAGCGCCAGGCCAAGCGGTGGATGTGGGTGTCGACAGGAAACGCCGGCACACCGAAGGCCTTGGCCATGACCACCGAGGCGGTCTTGTGACCCACACCGGGCAGGGCCTCGAGGCCCTCGAAGCTGGCCGGAACCTCACCGCCGTGACGCTCGAGCAGCAAACCCGCCATGGCCACCAGGTTCTTCGACTTTCCATTGGCCAGGCCCACTACCCGGATGATGTCGCGGACCTCATCCACGGGGGCGACGGCCATGGCGGCGGGATCGGGCGCACGCTCGAAGAGGGTGGGGGTGACCTCGTTGACCTTCTTGTCGGTGGTCTGGGCGCTGAGCATCACGGCCACCAGCAGCTCGAAGGGATCCCGGTGCTTCAGGGGTACGGGAGGCAACGCGTACAGCTCGTCGAGGATGCTGGCGATGCGGTCAGCCTTGTCCTGGCGCTTCATGGTCGGCTCCTGTGCACGCCCCTGTGCCTCCTGGGACTCCCAACGTCAAGGTGGACGCCCGGTTCCGGTCAGCGAGCGGGCACAATGGCGCAGAGGTGATATCGGGTCCAGCGCCGACCCCCGCAGCGGAGGCAGCATGACCCCACCGAGCCATCCCAGGGATGCCAAGCGCGAGCTCGCCCGCATGGAGGCGGAGCTCGAGCTACTGTCCCGCACGGTCTCCCACGACCTGCGCCAGCCGCTCCATGTCATCTCCGGCTACGTCGAGCTGATCGCCTTCAAGTACCGCGACACGATGGACCCCAAGGGCCAGCAGCTCATCTCCAAGGCCCTGGCTGGCGTGGACCGGATGAACAACATGATCGACGGCGTGGTGGGCCTGATGCGCGTGGACACCACCGCACCCTGGCAGCCCTCGGTGGACTGCAACGCCCTCGTCGACGACGCCATCGCCAAGCTCACTCCCCAGGCCGAGCCCGTCGGAGCGCTGCTCGAGCGCCAGGACCTACCCGCGGTGCCCGGCCAGCCGGAGCTCATCGGCCGGGTCTTCGAAGAGCTGCTGGCCAACGTGCTGCGCTTCCCGGGCGACGGCCGGCCCAAGGGCCTGGTCACCGCTCGCCACGCCGAAGGCGCTGTCCGCTTCGAGGTGCGGGACCACGGCCCGGGCGTCGACCCTCGCTTGCAGGCTTCCATCTTCGAGCCCTTCGGCCGCGGCCAGGATCCCAGGGCAGGCGTCGGCATGGGGCTGGCTATCTGCCGCAAGATCGTCGGCCTGCACGATGGGACACTGGGGCTCGACAGCGCCCCGGGCGAGGGCTCCACCTTCCACTTCACGCTCCCGCGCTAGCCGGGTGTCACCTCTCGCCCCCACGCGTCCGCAGCTGGACTACGGGGTGGGGGGTCCATCCTCCGGGCCGGCGCTGGTGCTGATCAACGGGCTCGGCGGGCTGCGCCAGGCCTGGTACCACCAGGTCCAGGCCTTCAACAAGACCCACCGCGTGCTGAGCTACAACCACCGCGGCATCGGCGGATCGGAGCTGGTGGGCGCACCGGCCACCGTCCAGGACTACGCCAGGGACCTGCTGGGCCTCATGAACCACGCCGGAATCTATCGCTCGGTCGTCGTGGGCGTCAGCTTCGGGGGCCGCGTCGCCCAGGAGCTGGCCCTGGCCTGGCCCGGCCGGGTGGTCGGGCTGGTCCTGGTGGGCACCTCCGGTGGCGGAGTCGGTCACACGGACGGGGACTCCGATGCCTTGGCACTCCTGGAGCGCTCTGCGGCGCTGAGCGCCGAGGAGTGGGAGATCGGCCTGATCCCCCACCTGTTCGGACCCGAGTATCGCGAGGAGCAGGGCACCCGACTGGGGCGGTTGGCGCGCTGGTGGGCCAAGCACCCCCAGCCCCCAGCCGCCATCGCACGCCAGTGGGAGGCCATGCGGGCCTTCGATCGTTGGGAGGAGCTCGCGGAGATCCGCGCGCCCTGCATGGTGGTTCACGGCAGGTCCGACACCATGAGCCCCCCCATCAACGGAGAGCGGCTGGCGGCTCGCATCCCCGGTGCGCGGCTCGCTCTGCTCGAGGGCCTGGGACACTCCCCCCACGTCGAGGATCCCGAAGGCTTCGAGGCACTGCTGCGTGCCTTCCTCGACGAGATCGGTCACTGACATGCTCACCCTCGTGCTGCTGCTGCTGGCCTGCCCCCCCACCGAGGTGGAGCGCCACGATCCCGGCACGCTCCCCCATGACAGCGGGCCGGGGGACAGTGACGCCGACACCGACAGCGACGCGGACACCGACAGCGACGCCGACGCCGACACAGACGCCGACACAGACACCAGCCCCTGCCCCACCGACATGGCGCTGGTGGCCGGGGCCTGCATGGACCTGTACGAGGCCCCCAACCGTGCCGGCGCGCTGCCGCTGGTGATGTACAGCTACGACGAGGCCGAGGACTGGTGTGAGCACCGCGACAAGCGGCTGTGCACCGACGCGGAGTGGCTCGCGGCCTGCGAGGGTACCCAGGGCCACAGCTACCCCTACGGGGATGAGCACCAGCTTGGGGTCTGCAACGACGAGGAGACCTGGCTGGTCTACAGCCAGACCGAGCTGAACTACTGGCCCAGTGACGCCTCGGAGCCGGAGATCGAGGACCTCGAAGCGCTCTTCGCCCGCGCATCCTCCATCGGCTCCGGCTCCATCGCCGCGGATGAGGTGGAGAGCCTGTACCAGGGCGAAGGCTCCGGGGTGAACACGGGCTGCGCGGGGGCCGCGGGGGTCTTCGATCTGACCGGCAATGTCGAGGAGTGGACCCGCCGCGCCGACGGGGGCACCGCCAGCTTCCACGGCAACCTCAAGGGCCGCTACTGGGCCGAGAGCCGCACCTGCCAGTCCAGCGTCACCACCCACGGAGACAGCTTCCGCTTCTACGAGATCGGCTTCCGCTGCTGTCAGGACGCGCGCTGAGGCTCACCCTCAGCCCGACAGCACCCGCACGGCCACGGGGGAGACGAAGCCCTCCCAGAGTGCGCCCAGTCCCACCAGGACCACGGCCAACAGGACGATGAAGCCCACGGTCTTCACGATCGAGAGCATGCGATCGGAGTCCAGCGAGTACTTGAGCAGGCCCTTGCTCAAGAACACCCCGGCCATGCCGGCCATGACGTAGGCGGTGGCCTCGAAGACCAGGTGGGGGGTGATGGCCCCCATCACCCGCAACCAAGCCAAGGGCAGAGCGGGACCTCCGCTCTCGTTCCAGGCCCGGGCCAGCACGCCGAAGCTCGCGCCCCAGACCGACGCGTTCCAGGCCACCGCCAGCATCACCCCGCCGTGACGGAAGGGGATGGCGATGATCAGGAAGAACAGCAGCACATAGATGTTGTGGACGAAGATGGCGTCCGCCCGACCGAAGTCGAGATCCGAGAAAGCGAGGGTTCCGAAGTCCTCCACCTGGTGACGGAACAGCTCCTCGACCAGGCTTGGCTCCAGGCCGAGACCGAAGAAAGAAAACGCGGCCACCATGCCCAGGAAGAGCACCAACACCCGCACAGTCAGCGCGGTGTTGGCCCGCCGGGGCACCACGCCCTGCTCGATGATCAGGGTGCGGTTCCAGCCCAGCAGGCGCTCCATGGAGTCACTGGTGGCCAGCGCGGTCAGGAAGACCGCCACCAGGCTGGTCTCAGCCGGAAACAGCCACCAGGCGAAGCCGGTACCGAGCAGAGCGGCCATCAGACCCTCCACGAACAGGGTCGTGGAGACGGGAACGCCTTCTTTGTAGAAACGGGACAGCAGGACCAAGATGGCACTCCGGGGCAGGGCGATCATCCCCGCCCCGGCTGGGCGCGTCAACTGAGCGGGGTCACCAGGTGAACACCATGGGGTACTGGAACAGGAAGCCGTCGGGCATGTCGTGGGCGGGGAAGTCCACGAACCCCAGGGCGTCCTGGACGCAGCCCACCAGGCGATCGTCGAGGCCGTCGTCGTCCTCGACCTCCACGGTCTTCACCACGCCGTCGCAGCCCACGGTGATAGCCAGGTCGATGGTTCCGTTGGGCTCGTAGCCCGAGGGCACGCAGATGAAGAGCTTGGGCAAGAAGCTGTTCATGGACCCTTGCACTTGGTCCAGGCCCAGACCCATGCTTGCCGCCATGGCTGGCTCCGAGTCTTCATCGGCCAGGTCCGCGAAGGAAGGACCTGCCAGGCAGCGCTCCGCCCGGGGCTTGGAGAAGGGCAGCTCCTTGCCAACGCCGGTAGCCGCACCCACCACCGAGCGCTCGACTCGCGGCTGATCCGGGTGGGCCAGGAACAGCTCCGTGCCCGCTGCCAGGGGCTCGTTGGCAAGGTTGTTCCAGGCGATGAGCTTGTCGACGGACACGCCGTGGGCGGAGGCGATGTCCACCAGGGTCTCACCGTCGGTCACCGTGTGGGTGGGGGTCTGGGGGCGCCGCAGCCAGAACAGGGCCGCAGCAGCAGCCACACCTACTCCAAGGATCGCGACGATGGTCGCGAGGTTTTTCGTGTTCATGCCAACTCCTGCTGGAAGCGTTGCCAGGCTGCGGCGATCAGTAGCTGACCTCGAGGGTGGCCGCGCCGGTGGCGCCACTCTCGGAGGACGAGGTGATGGTGTAGATCACGTCGGTGCCCCGCTGGCCGCGCACCAGGACGCGGTGGTTGCGGGTGAGGCGGTTCACGCCAGTGCTGAAGCCGTCGTCGCCCTCGACCTCGGTGGTGGACAGCTCGCGGGTGCGCCACTGCAGCAGCGCCCGGTTGCGGCCCATGACCTGGGCGCGAGCGGCGAGCATCTCGAGGGTCTCGGTGGGATCTTCCGTGGCGGTCCACTCGAGGGCCGGCACCGGGTCCATCAGGCCGTAGCCGTAGGTGGTGTCGAAGCCCACGTCGCCCAGATCGGCGGCGGTGGAGGTCAGGGCCTCGCGAAGATCCTCGAGCTCGGTCACGCCGTTGGCGATGAGCAGCGCAGCCAGACCGGCGACATGGGGCGCCGCCATGGAGGTGCCCTGGAAGAAGTAGTAGCCCGTGCTCGAGCCGGAGAAGGTCTCCTGGAGCACGCCGTCGCCGTAGCCGTCGCCGTCCTGATCGGCGGTGACGTCACCACCGGGAGCCGCAAGCTCGATCTCCTCACCCCGGTTGGAGTAGTAGGCGATGTCGCCGTTCAGATCGGTGGCCGAGACCGCCAGCGCGGAGCTGTAGGCCGCCGGGTAGGAGACGTGGGCGGTGTAGCCATCGTTGCCCGCGGCCGCGACCACCAGGACACCCGCCTCGGCGGCGTAGGCGCAGGCTTGCTCCACCAGGGCCATGGGGGAGTTGGAGCCCAGGCTCATGTTGATGACCTGGGCGCCGTTGTCCACCGCCCAGATGACGCCGCTGGCCACGTCGGCGGAGGTGCCGCTGCCGTCGGCGTCGAGCACCCGCACGGGCAGGATGGAGGCGTCGTAGGCCATGCCGGCCACGCCGACGCGGTTGTTGGTCTTCTGGGCGATGGTGCCCGCCACGTGGGTGCCGTGGCCGTTCTCGTCGGACGCGTCCGCGTCGTCGTCCACGAAGTCGTAGCCGCTCAGCAGGCTGGAGTAGCCGTCGTTGATGGCCGACACGCCGGTGTCCACCACCGCCACGATCACGTTGTTGCCCGTGCTGACGTCCCAGGCTTGGCCCATGCCGATGGTGCTGAGGTGCCACTGGTAGCCGTAGTAGGGATCGTTGGGAGTTCCGAAGGCGTCCACCCGCATCAGGGGCTCGGCCCAGTCGACGTCCTCGAGGGCCTCGAGCTCCGCCAGGACCTGATCGGCCGGAAGATCCGAGTCGAACAGGAAGGTGCGGTCCAGGCCCACGAACTCGGCCCGCGCCCTGTCCTTGGGGATCTCTCGGTGCAGGGCCACCAGGCCCTTGGGCTCCAGGTTCGCGAAGGCCGCGTCGAAGGCCTCGAAGCCAGTGGCCTGCAGCTGGCCATCGACCACCAGATCCTCGGCCACTTCCGGACGCACGCTCACCACGTACTGGCCCGGGATCACGTCGTCGAGGTAGGCGTCCTCGTCGGGGGCGGCGACGCCATCGGGGACCGTCCAGCCGTCGGGGCCCATGAACACGTCATCGGGGGACTCGATGGGGACCTCGGGGATGGGGCCCATGCCGCCTTCGCAGCCCGCGCTGGTGCCGGTGGCGGCACCCGCCGCGCTGCGGCCCTGGAGCGTGCCGGTGTACTGCAGTACGCCGACAACGGCGACCAGCCCGACAGCGAGACCCGCGATGATGTAGACCCTTCGATTCATGGCACCCTCCTTCGTGATCGATGGCTGCCGGAAGGACCACCCACGGCCCGCCGGCAGCTGTGCCCGCCCGCGCATCATACCAGGAACGAACGCGCATTGGGGGTGGTTCCCCAGGTGATATCGTTGGAACGACCTCGCACCTGGACCCACGATGACGCCCACGCTCACCGCTGCGCTCGTCCTGCTCGCCATCCTCGGAGGGGCGGAGGCTGGAGGAGAGGATGGCCTCTCGACAGCCCCGCTCACGCCGATCACACTTCGGGGCCGGCTGGTCCGGATCCAGCCCTGGTGTGGGGGAGCCGAGCCCGCCGACGGGATCGGCACCACCGAGCACCCATACACCGGGACGCTGCACATCAAGGCGGGCGGCCACAACAACGACGGCCCGGTCGTGGCGGTCCTCGAGCCCGACAGCCAGGGCCGCTTCGAGCTCGAGATCACGCCGGGTCAGGTGTACTGCGGCCTCACCGAGGACAAGCTGCAGCCCCAGGAGACCTGGGTGCAGGCCCAGGTGGACCAGCGCCCCGGCTACCAGCACAACCGGGCCTGCCACGCAAAGCACTGGGCCCACTGCACGGTGCTCCTGGCCCCAGCCACCCAAGCCGCCGATGATCAGCTCATCCTGAAGATCCACGACCGCTGCGGCTGGAGCATGCCCTGCGTGGTGGATGCCCCCGCCCCGCCACCTAGCGCGGCGCCGGGGGGCTAGTCGCCTGGTGGGCGCTGCTGGTGGCTCGAGCGGGAGCGCTCGGGGTCATCACCCCGCTCCGCCCTAGCCCCACCGCCGGTAGCCCCGCTCACGGGACGGCGCGCGCCACCGCGCCCAGCTTTGCATGACCACCCACATGAGGCCCCATGCACGGCATCTCCAGCGCCATTATCGCTGCACTGCTGATCCTCCCGAGCGCGGAGGCCGAAGGAGGCGAGGTGACCCAGCAAAGCGAAACCACGGCTCGAGCCATCCTCGGCGGAGGCTGCTTCTGGTGTCTCGAGGCGGTGTACGAAGACGTTCCCGGGGTGTTGGACGTCACCTCGGGCTACGCCGGTGGCCACATCGACGAACCCAGCTACGAGCAGGTGCTCACTGGCCGCACCGGCCACGCCGAGGTGGTCCAGATCACGTTCGATCCTGCCCGGGTCGACCTCGACACGCTGCTCGAGATCTTCTGGGTCATCCACGATCCCACCACGAAGAACCGCCAGGGCAGCGACGTGGGCACCCAGTACCGCTCCATCATCCTGTTCCAGGACGAAGCCCAGGAGCAGGCCGCTCGGGCCAGCATCGCCCAGGCCGAGGCGGCGGGGACCTACGAAGGTCGCTTCACGACCCAGGTGCTGCCCCTCGAGCGCTTCTGGCCCGCCGAGGACTACCACCAGGACTACTTCCGCAACAACCCGGACAGGCCCTATTGCGCGTTCGTGGTGGCACCCAAGGTGATGAAGTACCGCGAGCACTTTGTCGATTCCGAGTCCTGATGCGCGCGGAGGCGGCGCCGGGGTAGGCTGAAGAGGACGCTTCCAGAGGATGCCCCATGGACACCAACGACATCGACTGGTCGGAGCTGATCTCCCAGAGCCTGCTGCAGCAGCTGGGCCGGGAGCCCACCCGCGGCGACGTAGAGCGCCTGATCGCAGAGCTGAAGAAGGCCCGCCTGAACCCCGAGGCCGCCGGCATCGGCCGGCAGCTCCGAGCGGCGGGGCTCACAGGCATGGACAACGCCGAGGGCATGGTCCTGGTGCAGCGGATCATCGACCTGACGGTGAAGCGCCTCGAGTCCATGGGCGCCACCGATCCGGGCCCCGCGCCCACGTCGATCGAGCTGGACCTCGCCGCAGTGACGGCCCAGGCCCGTCTGATGCTCGAGCCGTTCCTGAAGTCCGGCGCCGTCCACGCCCAGCTGGCACAACAGCTGAAGCCGCAACCCGAAGACTACGCCAAGGTCTTCGAGGCCGCCTACGCCGACGTGGCCCGTCAGGCGTACGAGCGCATCTGGAAAGAGCACGAGCCGGTGCCTCGCCCCAAGGCCGGTCAGGTGGAGCTGCTGCTGGCCGCCGCCGTCTCCGACACTATCCGAGACGAGGGGGCCCCCCACGCCTTCCCCGGCGGCTTCGAGAGCATCCGCCACGCCCTGCTGCCAGGCCGCATCTGGCTGTGCTGGAAGTTCGTACAGCCCCGCCAGCGCCTGGGCATGGCCTTCGACGGCCTGGTCTTCATCGACGACCACTTCGCCTGGTTCCCCAAGGCCTGGCGGGTGCTGGGCAGGATCGACGCGTAGCGACGCGCCGTTGGCTCGTCACAGCTCGAGGTACAGCAACCTGCACGCCCTGCTGTGCTCTTCCCAGGCCGGCCAGCCGGCCGCCTCGAGGCGACCGTCGTCGCGGGCCTCGGGCTGACGGGTGGGGCGGCACAGACAGCGCGTCGTGACGGGGATGTCCGGAAAGTGTGCAGCGAGTGCCTCGGGCAGGCTGCGAAACGCCAGCACGGTGCTGCGCTCGTCCAGCCCCTCGAAGCCTTCCACCCGGGTGATGCCCTCCACCACTCGCAGCACACCGTGGTCGTGGTGCAGGTCCAGCACCCGCAGGCGGCGGTCGCCGTGGGTGGACAGGCGGCCGTCGTCCTTGCGGCGGCCCCGGAGCTCCCGGTACCGAGCGATGAGAACCTCACCCACCACCACCAGGCGCAGGGCCGCCGGGGGGTCGTCCCGGGTGGGCAGGGTGGGAATGGCGCTGGAGTCCGGCTCCCAGCTGGGGCTGACGGCCGAGCACCAAGGGCCGTGGGGTGCCAGGGTCAAGGCCAGACGGGCAGCGGGCTGGGCGCGCAGCGCCCCCTCATCGAGCACCCGAGCCGGCATCCCCAGGGCACCACGGTAGCGCTGGGCGCGGTGCTCGAGGTCGGCGCGATCCGCGGAGCGCAGTGCGGCACGGGGGTGGCCGAGCACGCAGACCTGCCGGGCGGTGGCGCCATCGATCCCCAGCGCCGCCGCCACATCGACGAGCCGCTCGCCTGCGCCAGGCGGCACGACGAACAGAGCCCAGGGCTGCCGGAAGGGCGGCAGCACCAGGGGCGGTGGGCCCTCCTCTTCCGCCAGCCGCTCCACCAGCCGATCCAGGGTGTCACGCGCTTCGAGGAGCAGCTCTCGGGCCGCCGCGGGATCATCCTGCCAGGGCCGCGCCCGCTCCACGGCACTGCCCAGCTCGGCGAGCAGATCCCCGATGCTCGGTGGGGGCGGTGCCAGGAGCTCGGGCTCGACCTCGAGCAGCGGATCCAGGGCCTGGCTGGGCAGCTCCTCGAGGGGCTCGGAGGGCGTGACGGGGCGCACGGTGACCCGATCGAGCGGGACCGCCGGAGGCACGACAGGGAGGGCACTCCCGCGGCGTGGCTCCGGCTCGATCACATTTGGCGGAGCTTCGGATCCACTCAACACATCCCGCAGCTGGCGCATGTCACCGTGGAGCATGGCCCGCTGGAAGGCCTTGTCCAAGCCCTTGGGCAGCTCCCTGCGGGCCGCTGGCGGTGGTGGAGTCGAAGGCTCGGGCATGGCGGTCCCGCAGTACATGCAGGTCTCCCGATGGGGGGCGTTGGGTCGCCCACACTGGGGACAGGGCACGGTGGGGGGCATGGACCCTCAGGCCTCGGCCACCTGGCCAGCGGCCATCTTCAGCTGGGCCTCGGTGACCAGGAACTGCACCCTGCCAGAGCCCGAGGGCACGTGGATCTCGGCACTGAATCGCTGCCCGGAGAACGAACCCAGCGAGATGGCGTCGGACTCCACCCGCAGCGAGCCCCGGCACTCGGGCCAGTCGAAGCTGCGCTCTCCCTCATCGTCGAAGTAGGCCTGGATCGCCAAGCGCACCAGGTCGTTCTGGTTTTCGTCAGTCAGCTTGACGGGGCAGGCCAGGAACACGAAGCCCCAGCGCATGGGCATGAAGGACGTGGGGAGGGACATGATGCCCGGAGGCTAGCCACAAAGCCGGTCATCGGCCAGTCCAGCGTGGACTGTTACCCAGCCGGCGGCCGCGCCTGATCGTCCGGATCCACGTGGACCGTGGCGCTGACCCCCAGCTGCTCCTTCAGGGCTCCCTCCACCCGATCGGCGATGGCGTGGGCCTCGGTGACGGTCATGGTGGCGGGCAGGTACAGGTGCAGGGTGAGCTCGTGGTGCCCACCGTAGCTGTGCAGGTGCAGGTGGTGGGGCTCGGCGTCGCAGGGAGCCACGGAGCAGACCACGTCGCGCACCCGGGCCTCGAAGGTGGCGCTGGGGGCGCTGCCCATCAGGCGCTTGGCGGCGTCCTTGATGATGTCGTAGGCGGCGTGGAGGATCATGGCCGCTACCGCCAGGCCCAGCACGCCGTCCACCCACCAGAAGCGGGAGCCCAGCAGCGCCCCGACCACGATGACCGCCGAGGCGATAGCGTCGCTGCGATGGTGCCAGGCGTCGGCCACCAGCGCCGGGGCGTCGATGCGGCGGCCCACTCGCACCGACCACTGCGCGAGGCCTTCCTTGAGCAGGGCCGAGACCCCGAAGACCACGATGGCGAACACCGAGAAGTCCGCTGGCTCGTGGTCCAACAGGCGCACCATCGCCTCGCGGCCGAAGCCCAGCCCCACCAGCATCAGCAAGGTACCGATCATCACCGCGGCGATGAGCTCGGCACGGCCATGGCCGAAGGGGTGTTCCTCGTCTGCTGGACGGGCCCCCAGCTGGAAGCCCACCAGCACGATCACCGAGCTGATGGAGTCGGCCAGGGTGTGCCAGGCATCGGCGATCATGGCCACCGATCCGGTGACCAGGCCCGCCCAGATCTTCAGGCCGAAGAGCACTACATTGAGCACGATGGACGTCCAGCCCACCGTCACTCCCTCGCGCACACGCTGCACCGCAACCGCCTCCATCGCCCAAGCCTCCTGCAGAGACCTGGAGTCCATGGCAGGCTTCGAAGCTACCACGAAACGTGTGAGCTGTAGCCAAGCCCACCGGCCATCAAGCCGGCGAGCCGGGGAACCGGATGATAGGCTCCATCGCGTTCCATTCCCCGAGGAGAACCCATGAAGGCCAGCGCCCTCCCCCTTTTCGCCCTGCTGCTCGTAGCCTGCGGCGAGCCCGAGCCGGAAGACACCGACAAGAACGACGAGACCGGTGACACCACCGGCGATGTCTGCGAGCTCGCCGAGCTGCCCTGCGAGGACGACATCGTCCAGGACCTGCTCACCGACGACGGCGAGATCACCGACGGCCTCGTCACCACCACCACCGACGGCGACGACTTCGTCACCGTGGTTGACGCCACCGCCGGCGGCATGAACCAGGCTGCCAACAACCCCTGGACCTACGTCCGCTTCGACGCTTCTGGCGCCAGCCGGGTCGACATCAGCGACGAGGATGCCCTCGAGAGCGCTGACTGGCACATGGCTCTGCGCCGCTACCACATCCGGCTCAACGGCGGCGACGGAGGCCCCAGCTGTGTGGGCACCGCCAAGATGGCCGCCTACGACTACGCCGACCTGAGCGAGGAGCCCAGCGGCACCGAGTACCACCTCGAGGACTTCTACGACGAGTCCTGCGAGATGCAGATGGACGCCTACGAGATGTCCCCCAGCTACGCGATGTACGGTTGGTGGGACTACGACATGGACATCGGCTGCGTGGTCACCACCATGACCCCCTGGCTCATCCAGCTCGAAGACGGCTCGATCGTCAAGCTGGTGGTCGAGGCCTACTACGCCGACGGCCAGGAAGACTGCAACGCCGGCCAGGGCGGCATGGGCTCCTTCACCGGCGGCGGCACCATCGCCCTGCGCTGGGCCCTGCTGTAGGTCGCCATGCACGCCGCGCTGCTCATCCTGCTGGCCACGCCGGCCCAGGCGATCGAGTGCCTGACCCACCAGGTCGCGCTGCACAAGGCCCTGTTCAACCCCATGCCCACCCGGCCCACCGAGGGTGGGATGTTCTCCTTCGAGGACGACGACGTGATCGAGACCGTCGACTCGAGCGACGGCGCGGTGCGGGTGCACTACAGCGCCGAGGGGCCGTCGGTCACCATCCTCGATGACGACGACCTTGACGGCCTGCCCGACTTCCCGGTGATGGTGGCCGAGACCACCTCCGAGGTCTTCTCGTCCTTCGAGAGCATAGGCTTCCGCCGTCCCCTGGGCGAAGCCGACATGGGCCTGGGAGAGCTGGGTGGCAGCTACGCCTTCGACGTCTACCTGGTGGACTTCGCGGGTCAGGGTGACGGCGCCTTCAGCACCGACGCCTGCGACAACGAGCCCAACGTGTGCTCGGGCTTCTTCTCCATGGAGAACGACTTCTCCGGCTACGGCTACTCCTCCATGGAGCAGGCGGTTGACACCCTCACCAGCCACGAGCTGTTCCACGCGGTGCAGCACGCCTACGAGTACGACAGCCCCATCTGGTACACCGAAGGCACGGCGGTCCTGGCCGAGCTGCTGTTCGATCCGGACAACGAGGACTTCGTCCACTACGCCGACGCCTACCTCGACGATCCCGAACGCTCCCTGGACAACCCGCCCACCGGCCCGGTGCCCACGTTCGCCTACGCCACCGCCCTGTGGTGGGACTTCATGAGGGTCCGCCTGGGCACCGACGCCATCGTACAGCTGCAGGAGTCCCTGGAGTGGGACGGCGAGGACAAGGACACCCTGACGGAGATGCAGGCGGTGATCGAGGCCCACGGCTCCGATCTGCCCACCGAGTGGTTCACCTTCGCCCAGTGGAACCTGGCCACCAAGTTCCGCGCCGGGGCCATGGAGAGCCACGAGTACGCCGCCGAGATCGGCCCCATCGGTGAGATCGCCGGGATGGGCGCCACCCTCGAGGACGAGAACCGCTTCTACCCCCTGGCCACCAGCTACTACCAGCTGCAGCACCCGGGCGGCCCGGTCTGGTTCAGCCACGACGACGACGCCACCGGCGTGATCTTCTCGCTGCACCCGTCCACGGACGGCACCGAGGCCGGCCCAGTGGAGCCCGCCCTGATCGAGTGGACTCCCACCGATCCGGCATGGTTCCAGGTGGCCGAAGAGCTCGAAGCCGGCGTGTACTGGATCATCGGTAGCCAGGCCAGGATCGCCGACAACTCCCAGAAGTTCCTGTTCTGCGTGGGGGACGAGGCTCAAGCCGAGGTCTGCCTGGCGCTGCCCGCCGACACCGGCGAGGACGACACCGGCACTGGCGAGGACCCTGGCGACTGCGGCTGTGCGGGCGCCCCCGCTGCCCCCGCCGCCCTGGGACTGCTGGCCACCATGGGCCTGGCTGTGCGACGACGCCGTGATTGACGGGATGACGGTCCGCCTCGACAAGTGGGTCTGGGCGGCCCGTTGCTACAAGACCCGGTCCCAGGCCACCAAGGGCTGCAAGGCGGGTCAGGTGAGCCTGAATGGCGCCAAGGCCAGGGGTTCCGCGGCGGTCAAGCCCGGCGATCTGGTGGAGGTCAGGCTCCCCGCGGGCCTGCGCATCCTGCGAGTGGCGGCCCTGGCGGACCGTCGCGGCTCGGCCGAGGTCGCCGCCACCCTTTTCGAGGACCTCACCCCACCCCCTGAGCCCCGCGAACCTCCGCCCATGCAGCGTGAGCGTGGGCTGGGCCGCCCGACCAAGCGCGACCGCCGCAAGCTGGGCCGGCTGGCCTGGGAAGACTGATCCCGGTTCAGGCCACCCAGCTCTTGCCCTTGCCCGTGGTGCCCAGCCGGATGGCGTCGTAGCCGAAGCGCTCGCGCACCGCGTCGATGGCTTCGCCGGGGTTGGGGCGCTGGGGATCGCTGAAGGGCAGGGACAACTGCTGGGTGGGGGCGACGAGCTTGGACAGAGCCACACCCACCAGCCGCACCGGGCGATCGCGGGTGGCCGCGGCTCGATAGAGCTCGAGCACAACTCCGTGGATGACGTGTTCGTCGAAGGTGGGGGCGATGGTGCGGGAGCGGGTGATGGTGTGGAAGTCGGACCAGCGCAGCTTGAGGGTGACGGTACGGGCCCGGATGCCGCGGCCACGGGCCCGATAGGCCACCCGCTCGCTGAGGACCCGGAGCTGCTGGAGCACCGACTGGGGATCTCTCGGATCCTCCATGAAGGTGCGCTCGTTGGAGATGCTGCCCACGGACACACCCACCGGATCGTGCTCCCGGAAGGCTGGCCGATCCCGGCCCAGGCCGACGCACAGGCCGGGATCGATGCCCTGGCGCACGGCGCAGACCGGGCCGCGGAAGCGCTGCATCAACGGGCCCGGGCCCAGCTCCACCAGCTGGCCCAGGGTGTGGAGCCCGGCGGCCTTCAGCCGGCGCTCGGCCACAGGCCCGATGCCGGGGAAGGCCCGGACCGGTAGATCGCGAACATAGGCTCGCTCCTGCCCCAGGGGGACCATGAACACGCCGGCCGGCTTGGCGTCACGGCTGGCAATCTTGGCGATGGCGCGGG
Source organism: uncultured Enterobacterales bacterium (assembly GCA_964532635.1). Classification (GTDB taxonomy): domain Bacteria; phylum Myxococcota_A; class UBA796; order UBA796; family JAFGLY01; genus CALDOK01. Next base: position 4,870 of record CAZHIK010000028.1, on the reverse strand, counting down.
TGGAGCCGATGCCCACAGAGGCGGGCAGGCCCAGCTCGTCGTGGATGGCCTGGCGGAGGCGGTGGACCGTGCGCAACACCGCCGCGTCGTCATCCGTGTCGCCGATCTGGCGCAGCATTCGCTCGCAGCCGTACCAGTCCAGGTAGTACTCGTCGATGCTGGCGGTCTGGACCGCGGGGCAGTACCGCTCGAGGATGCCCTTGACCCGCTTGGAGTAGGGGCTGTAGACGCCGTGGCGAGTGGGCAGGAACACGGCGTGGGGCGCCCGCCGCGCGGCCTCGAGCATGGGCATTCCCGAGCGCACGCCGAACTCCCGCACCTCGTAGCTGGCGGCGGTGACCACCCCACGGGAGCCCTTGCGGCCACCCACCACCACCGGCTTGCCCACCAGGGATGGATCGAGCAGGCGCTCGACCGAGACGAAGAAAGTGTCCAGGTCGAGGCAGCACAGACGGGCGGCCGGCGTGCGCGCGCTCATACCTTCAGTTGAACATGCGTTCACGCGACCCGCCACCCCCCGGGCGGTCAGGAATTGTCCGCTTTGGCTACTCGATGACGGAGAAGCCGTCGGCGGTGATCTCGAGCACGGCCGGCGAGCCGCCGTAGTAGTCGGACATGCCCACGTCGATGCGCCAGACCTTGCCATCGCAGGCGGGGTTGATCTCGTCCTGGACGCAGTGGCCCACCACCATGCGCTCCGCTCCCAGCGTGTCCAGCGCGCTGTTGAGCTGCGCGCACTCGAGGGTGCCCGGGTCCTCGCCGTAGGCGCGGGTCCAGATCGGGCTCTCGCTGGCGAGGATCAGGCCCGTCTGCTCCGACTCGCCCCGCATCCAGGTCTGGACTTCGGCGTTGAAGGTCTCGATGCCGTACTTCGCGTGGTCTGGCAGGACGCCGCCGTGCACGAAGGCGGTGCCGCCCACCACCATGGCGCCGTTGCGGCCCGCCAACATGGCGGCGTAGGGACCGCCGGGCCGGAAGGCGGCGATCCGCCCCCGCTGGTCCTCGTCGTAGCCCGCCAGTTCGGGATCCTCGGGATCGTACTCGATGTCATCGAACGGGGCCCAGGCGTCGTCGTGGATGTAGCGCAGGTCCAGCTCGACGTTCATGACCTCGTGGTTGCCCCAGAGCGCGTAGACGGCGCCGCCAGCCTCGTGGGCCTGGTCGGCCAACACCTCGAACAGGTCGAGGATGGCTCGATCATCGGGCCCGCGGTCGATCTGGTCGCCGGTCTGCACCACCACCAGCTCTCCACCGATCCAGGTGTCGGTCTCGTCGATCGCCCCCGCCAGCTGCAAGGCAGCACGGGTGGCCTCCAGATCGCCGTGGACATCGCCCAAGGCCACCATCCGGGCTGGGCTGGTGTCCACGAAGGTGGGGGGTGGCGCCGTGCGCTCCACCGGCGCGGTGTCACCCGGAGGGATGGTGTCAGCGCTGTCCTTGGAGGGGGTGCAGGCGGAGAGGAGGAGGAGTGCAGGGAGGAGTCGGTGCATCCGGCAGGTCTATCATCGGGAGAGGGAGGTCGACGGGAGCTGGGAGCGCGGGAGGCGTGACCGTCCGCGGATCGAGTCCGTGGCCATGACTCTGGTCGATCTCGGTGACCTCGAGGGTGAAGACGAACTCCTCGTAGCAGGTGGGGTAGGTCCAGGTGGGGCAGACATCGGCGCTGTCGGCACCGAAGGCCCCGGCGTCCAGGCCCTCGCAGCCCGCACCCTGGGCGATGACGTCGTAGCCGTTGTTCAGGAAAGCGGTGCCCTCGAGCAGCGCTGTTGAGCCATCCAGGAACAGCCCTGCTCCGGTGGCGTCCTCCAGCGAACCTCCCTCGAAGCCCAGGCCCGAGGAACCATCCCACGCCGCCAGTCCACCGCCGGCATAGACGGCGTCGGCGCAGCGCGCCGTAGCACCGTGGGGATCGCCGGGGCCAGCACGAAGGGTGCTGTCGATGAGCAGATGGCTCCCCTCACCCCAGAGCCACGCACCCTGCCGCTGATTGTCCTCGATGGTGGTGCCCTCGAGCCGGGTGGACGGGGCTGCGTCGCCGTCGTCATGGGCGTACAGCCCGACACCGCCACCGATGTCGGTGGACTCGACGGTTCCCCGGATGGAGCTGTCGATGAGCTCGAGGGAGGCGCCCTCGAGCACAGCGGCTCCGGCGAAGTGGCTTCCTTCGATGGTGCAGTCGAGGCAGCGAAGCTCGCTGCCCTCGTTGATGAGATAGAGCCCTGGGCCTTCGTTTCCGAGGACATCGAGGCCCTCGGCCGTGACCACCGCGCCGTATTGGACATTGAGACCCGGTGACGCGGTGCCCTGGATTCCTCTGGAGAGCTGACCGTCCGAGACCGTGACCCCGCGCAGGGACGCGAAGGAGCCTGCGCCATCCACGACCAAGGCCGCACCGTGGCTCCTCTGGATGCTGGAGGACGCGAGCGACACTCGCCCCTGCTGGTGCACCACCAGGCCGACGCCGGACCAACCCAGCTGGCTGGCGTAGGTGTCCCGAATCTCACAACGACTCATCGCGAGCGCGCTACCGAAGCCGCCGACCCGAACCCCGCTCTGGACACACTCTTCCACCAGCAGCCCCCGAGCCTCGACCTCGGCACCACCCAACACCGACATCCCGAAGCCCCCGTCGTCTCCTTCCCGCTCCTGTGTCTGTCGGACCACGGAGTCCACCAACAGCACAGCGGTGCCCGCACCATCCAGCTGCACTCCGTTCCCCACCGATCGCGCCACGGTCAGGCCCTCGGCATCCAGCTCGGCACCGCTCATGATCTCCACACCAAAGCCCCCATCACCACCAACGGAGGGCCGGGTGTCGAGCACGCTGCTGTTCCGCACCGCCAGCCGCGCGCCCCCAGTGGCCACGACGCCCAGGCTGGCGTTGCCGACCACCAAGCTGTCCCGAAGAATGGCCTCCGCGTCGTCCTGCAGGTTCAGGCCTGCCGCGAAGTCCTCCTCCTCCACGGGGGTGGTGTCGCCGAGATAGCAGCCCTCGATCTCGGCTGTGGAGTCGTCCGACACCTCCGGTGTGGAACCGTCCGAGGCCACGAGCACGCCCGTCCGCGCGCTACCGAGCACCGTGCTGTGTCGCATGACCAGATCGGTCCCACTCCAGGCGGAGACCGCCGAGCCGTGCTCTCCCTCTGGATCCCGGTCTGTCCCCTCGATCCACACCCCATCCAGCCGCAGCTGCGCGCGAGGCCCCCTCGAGTAGAAGCCGTGCTTGCGGTTGTTTGCCAGCACCGTCCCGCGCGCCTCCACCCGCGTGTCCGGCCCCCAGTCGTTCACCGCCCCGTCGCTCATGTGCTCGATCCGGCCACCCACCAGGGTCAAGGTGGCCGCGTCGCTCAGCTGCACCCCGAGGATCTCGATCCGACCCTCTTCCCAAGGCTCGGCTGTGATGAGCACCTCGGTCAAGGTGGCGGAGGTGCCCTCACCACCCATCACGAGCGTGGCGGCTCCGTTGTCCTGCAGCACACCGCCCTGCACCGTAAGGGTGACACCCTCGCTGGCCTGCACACCGTGGCCGCCCGGCTCACCCGTGGGCAGCGTGGTGTCCCGCACGATGGAGTCGATCAACTCCACCGTGGTACCGGCCCCGTCCGAGATCAGCGAAACGGCCCGATTCCCAGCAAGCTCGCTCTCCTGGATCACACCCGCTGCACCGTTTCGAAGATCGACGCCGTAGCCTCCTCGCAGATCGCCATCGGGCTGGGTGTCCAAGACCTGGCTTCGCAACAAGGTGAAGCTGGTACCGGGGTCTTGTGCCCACGCGCCCACACCGGTGGCACGCTCGATGCGGCTGTCCTCCAGGCGCACCGTGGTCGGTAGCGCTCCCTGGCGGTACGCGATGAGGCCGAAGCTGCCGGTGTCCTGGATGGCGCTGCCCCTGAGGATCACGCCTCCGCCAGCGACGAAGAGCCCGTAGTCGGATGCGCCGCGGGAGGTCACGCCGCTGATCTCGGCCTGCGCGCCCCCCATGTAGACGAAGATACCCACACCTTCCGGTCCCTCCTGGCTGCCATCGAGCACCACCAGGTCCCGGCAGCGGCCCGCCAGGTGCACACCGTCGTGCTGGGCCTCGAACACCGGAACCTCGAAGTAGACCCCTGCCGCCAGCACCACCAGACCCCCGCCATGATCGGCCGCGGCATCCAGCCCCTGCAGGATCGTGGGAAAGGACTCCTCTGCAGTCCCCTGCCCCGGGGCCTGGGCGCCGGCGTCCACGAAGATGGTGTCATCCGTCAGCTCGAGCTGGCCCCAGGGGCCACGTCCGCAGGCTTCCGGCACGCAGGCATCCCCGTCCAGCAGGTAGCCCTCGGCGCATGAGGAGCGTTCTCCGGTGTCATCGGGCCCAACGGCGGGCCCACAGCCTCCCAGGAGCAACACTACGGCGAGAGTCGAAGTCCCCCTCGACACGATGACCCTCCATGCTCACAAGCCTGTCGGCGCGGGGAGAGGCAGGCTACCACAGGGTGCTCGACGGGGCGGCACGAGTCCGGTGTGAGCTTTGCCATCGGCCCCGACCGTGGGAGAATCCGGTCGCAACGAGGGAGGCAGGAAATGGCCCAGCGGGCGCGGGTGAGGATCACGAGCAGGGGGCTCTCGACATGACCCCCGACCAGGCCCGCGCGCTGCTGGAGGTGGAGCCCGGCATGGAGCCCCGGGCCCTACGGCGGGCCTACCTCCGCAAGGTCAAAGCCCACCCACCAGAGCGGGATCCCGAAGGCTTCGCCCGCCTGCGGGAAGCCTACGAGCTGCTGACCAAGGGCGGCGTGACGCTCCGAGTGCGCCCACCGACCTCCTCCCCACCCCAACACGAACACGAACACGAACACGAACACGAACACGAACACGAACACGAACACGA
>CAZHIK010000027.1:23353-23817 GCA_964532635.1 uncultured Enterobacterales bacterium | reverse complement strand
ACTTCGCCGAGGTGGTGGTCTACGACTCGCCGATCAACTGAGCGCGACGGGACTGGTGAGGACCTCACGGCGGGAGGGCCGTAACGGGTGATGAACCCCTCCCCTACATTCCAGATCGGGAGGTTCACCCCCGCCGCTGCGGCGCGGTGACGTCGCTGGGCGATGGCGTGAGGCCCATGGCCTCCTCGAAGACCTCGAGCTGGGGCAGCAGCAGGGAGCCCTTGAGCTTGCGCTCGGCGAGGCCGCGATCGAGCACACCCCGAAGGCGGCCCGCCTCCGCACCCCAGCCCCGTGAGCGGGCCGCGCGGAGCAGGATGCTGATGAGCAGGGCGCCGTCGAGGCCTTCGGAGGCCAGGCGGCTGACGGGCAGATCCTGCAGCACCTCGGGGCCCTCGCGATTGAGGGTGGCCCAGGCGGCCTCGAGCCCGGCCACGAAGTGCGCGAAGGGCTCCCAGCGGGGATCG
>CAZHIK010000027.1:0-23343 GCA_964532635.1 uncultured Enterobacterales bacterium | reverse complement strand
GCGTCGAGCCGGTCGCGAAGGGCGGTGATGCGGCCCTGGAGCAGTGCGCACAGGGCCAGGTTGAGATCGAAGACGTAGGTCCAGGAGCGCTGGCCCGTGGCCGCGGCCCAGCCCCGGCCCTCGCGGTACAGCTCCGCCGCGGCCGCCACCTCGCCCTGGAAGCGCAGGCACTCGGCGCGGGAGTTGCGGAACAGGGGGACCTGCCAGTGGTAGCCGATGGCCAGGGCGGCACGCTCGGCGTGCTCGGCCATCAGCTGGCCCCGGCTCCACTGCCCGCGCATACCCAGGATGCGGGCCATCACCGCCCGGGCCTGGGACTGCAGCGCCACGTAGCCGAACTTGCTGGCCAGCTGGCTGGCTTCCTGGAGCAGGGTGAGGGCGTGGTCGAGATCGTTGGGCTCCACCGCCTTGCCCAGCTGGAAGAGCAGCTCGGCACGCTGGGGATCCCGCTCCACGATGTCGAGGGCGTCGCGCAGCTCCCTCTCGGCGGGACGGGCGCGACCCAGGTGGAGCAGACAGGCGGCCCGCGCCTGGTGCCAGCGGGCACGGGCCGAGGGTGAGGCCGCGCGCAGGAAGGGCTCCACCGCCTCGAGGGCTGGCAGCCCCAGGGTGGCGCGGGGCTCGTAGTCCAGGGTGTTGACGTACTGGGCAGCCACCTCGATGGCCATGTCGGCGTCGGACAGCTCCCGCTCGAGCAGGGTCTGGATGCGCTTGATGGCGTCTGGCAGCGAACCCGCGGAGCGATCGGCCGAGGCCAGGGCCAGCTGAGCCAGCACCCAGGGTCGCTCGTCGGTTCCCACCGCCAGGGCGGCTCGGTTGAGCTCTTGTGCCGCCGCCCGCAGCTCGCCCACGTTGCCGGCCACCTCGAGCCACTCCACGGCTGCCATCAGTGGGGCCAGGGCCTCGCGCGGGCGCCCGGCCGCCAGCTCATGGTGCCCCACCGCGACCTGGGCTCGGGGCTGCTGGCCCACGGCACTCCAGGCTTCGGCCAGGGCCAGGTGGGCCTTGATGGCTCCCTGACCCTGCACGCGCTCGCGCAGCAGCTGCGCCAGCATGGCGTGCTCGATGTAGCAGCTGCGATCGCGGCGGCGGACCAGGCCGCCTTCCACCAGATCGTGTAGGCCCGAGCCAGCCGCGCGGGACAGCACCGCCCAGGGCAGGCCGCTGCCGGCGACGCCAACCACATCGAGCGCCCGACCCACCTTGGAGGCGTTGCGGGCCCGCAGGATGAGGGTGGAGAGCCGGGCTGACAACAGGGAGCGGATGTCGTCCGGGATGGTCTCCATCCTGGGGGCGGCCAAGCGAAAGCGCAGACCGTCCTGCAGCGAGTGCCCGATGCGTCCCAGGGGGCCGTAGTCGGCCACCAGGGCATCCTCGCGGCACCACTGGCCGATGAGCTCCCGGGCGAACAGGGGGTTGCCTTCACTGCGCCGGGCCACCTCGGCCGCCAGGGCCGGCTCGAGGGGCAGGTACTCTTCGACCAGCTCGGACATGGCTCCCGCGGGCAAGGGATCGATGACGATGGTGTGGGCACCCAGATCCCGCAGGGAGCGCAGGGAGGAGCGCGCAGAGGGGTGGATGTCCAGCGGGTTGGTGCGGGTGGTGACGATGGCCAACACGGGCAGCCCCAGCTGCAGCACAGTGGCCGCCAGCTCGGCGCCGTCGTCGGCAGCGGTGCACCAGTGAGCGTCCTCGATGATCAGCAGCCCCAGACCGCGCCATCCGTAGCGCTGCAGGTGCTGGAAGAGGTACTCGCGGGCGATGGCGGGAGAGACGGGTTCCTGGCCCTTGGCGGGCACGCCCCAGCGCTGCAGCAACTCGGCCTCGAGCAGCACGTCTGGGGTGATGGCCTGGCAGTCCCGGGCGATCCAGCGCTCGAGCCGTGAGCGGGTGAGCTCGGGATCGTCACCCACCAGGCGCAGCAAGCGGCGCACGGCCGCACCGTAGCCGTCGCTGGGGCCGCCGTGACGGCTGAAGCCGGCCTCGATGGGCACGGCGTGGCCGGTCTCTTCGAGGGAGCGAGCCACCGCCCGGACCAGCCGGCTCTTGCCCACGCCGGCCTCGCCCTCGAGGATCACGGCCGCGGGCTTGCCCGAGGCGGCCACTCCCCGGGCCAGATCCCAGAGCTGCTGCAGCTCCTGCTCTCGGCTGACCAGCGGGATCTCCCGCAGCGCGAAGAGCGGCAGGCTGGCGCGGGCCCTGGCGCCCAGGCCAGGCTCGGGCAGGGCACGGAAGGGCACGGGCCCGAGGTTGGGCCTGTTCCACTTGGGGGGCTCCTGGGGGTCGCCGAAGACGGGCTCGTCCCGGCTCCAGCTCTGTGATGACTCTTCCTCGGCCCCCAGCACGTCGGTGGGCGGCGCGGAGGCCCGGTGCTCCTTGGCATCGAAGGGGTGGTCGTCCTCGTGATCGGTGTCCAACCGCGGCAGCGAAGCCAGCGCCGCCCGCAGGTCGGCCGCCAGGTCGAAGCGGGTGCGCGGATCGGGCTGCACCAGGGTGAGGATGATCTCATCGAGCCCCGGCGGCACCGTGAGCCCACGCCGCACCGGCACCCGGCGAGGTGGACGGTAGCGCAGGTTGATGTGGGCGGGGACGCCCTGCTCCTTGAAGGGGTTGGTGCCCGAGACCAGCCGGTACATGAGCACGCCCACCGCGAACAGATCGGCGGCTGGGCCGATCTCGCCGTAGCGGCGTAGCAGCACCTCGAGGGGCATGTAGGACAGGGTGCCCGCCAAGGTGCCCTGGAAGGCCTCCCGGTGCTCCAGGGCCTTGGCCAGCCCCAGGTCGGACAGCCAGGCGTGGAGCTTGAGGTCCCGCCCGCGGTGCAGCAGCACGTTGGACAGCTTCACGTCCAGGTGCAGGATGCCCCTGGCGTGCAGGCAGGACAGTGCGCTCAGGGTCTCGTCGAGCAAGCGCCGCAGCAGGGGCCAGGGGGGGTTGGTGCGGCGCAGCTCGAGCAGCGAGCCGGACTCGGCCAGAGCCAGGGCCAGGTAGGGGCGTCCGTCGGGCAGCTCACCCAGGTCGTGCAGCGGCACCAGGTGCGGATGCACCACTCCAGCAGAGATGGAGACCTCCCGCTCGAAGCGGGGCCGGAACTCGGGCGCCTCCATCACGTCCTGGCGCACCACCTTGATGGCCACCTCGTCTCCCAGCAAGCGGTCTCGGGCACGGAACACGTCGGCCATGCCACCGGAACCCAGCAGCGCGGCCTCTGCCGTGGGCAGCGGCGCGTAGCGCTCAGGCAGGCTTGGACAGGCCGGCGGTGGGGAGTTGGCGGTCATGCCAGCAGAGGTCAGCCTCGGGGTAGCAAGGGGTGGACCCGGGCCCGCAGGGAGGTGGGCAGCCGTTTGTCCAGTATCGCCCGAATCTCCCCGAGAGCATACCGCGCCGAGAAGTGGGTGAGCATGATGGCCTGGTTCTCGAAGCGCTCGGCGCGCTCCAGGATCTCGTCGAGGTGGACGTGACCCTTGGAACGACAGGCGGCGACTCCGACCCGGTCGTCCAGGAAGGTGGCCTCGAGGATCAGGAGCCTGGCCCGGTACAGCCAGGGCTGCTCGTCGAGCGCGTCGATGGCGGTGTCGCCCGTGAACGCCACGTCGCAGGACTCAACGGGTTGGGTGATGACCTCACCCGCCTGGCGAATCCGCTGTAGCTCGGGCCCCGGGGTGCCGTGGTAGCGGGGCAACAGCTTGTGCTTGGTGGTGAAAACGGCGTAGCCCAGGCTGGGCACGGTGTGGCGCGTGGAGAATGCACGCAGCTCGACGCCGGATGCCAGCTCGAAGCCTCTGCCGGGCTCCATGGGCACCAGAGTGCACGGCAGCCGGGAGCGATCCAGCCTGCGCCAGGACTTCAGCATGGCCTCGAAGTCCGCGGTGTTGGCCTTGGGCATCAGGTAGGTGGGCGGCTCCTGGGCGGTCAGCGCGCGGGTGGCCACGTGCATGGCCACCCCCCCCATGTGGTCCAGGTGGGCGTGGGTGAAGGCTACGCGAGAGCGGTGCACCGCCGAACGCGGGGCGCGCCCGATGTCGAAGCAGAGATCGAGCCCCGGCAACTGGATGCAGGTCTCCACGCCACCGATGCTGATTCCCTTCACCGCTGTTCCGGCCAGGTTGAGCATGGGCCCCTCTTAATGGGGGGGCCGTTCCCTGGCGGGCCGAAACGTCGTCGGGCCCGCGCCTAGTTCACGGGCTCGAGCTTAGCGAGATCCGCGAAGAGGTCTTCGAGGGCGCCGCGGCCACGGAAGCCCACCATCTGGCCCAGGCTCTTGCCACGGTGGAGCACGGTGAGGGTGGGGATGCCGCGCACGCCGAAGGCCTGGGCCAGGTCGGGCTCTTGGTCCACGTTGACCTTCGCGACCTTGACCTGGCCGGCGTAGGTGGCGGCCAGCTCGGTGAGCACGGGGCCGATCTGGCGACACGGGCCACACCACGGGGCCCAGAAGTCCACGACGACGGGCTGGCTGGCGTTGGTGACCTCGGTCTCGAAGGAAGCGGTGGTGACTTCGATGGGCTGGGTGTCCATGGCGTTCTCCAGGAGGCAAGGTGTTGTTCGTTCTCACCCTGATGGAGCCACCACTGGCCGCAGGTGTTTCGTCACTCTTCCCTGACACCCTGCGCTGGATTGCGAGTCTGTGAGGATCTATAAAGAAAGCTCCGCCCTCACAGGACCCCACTGTGGCCGACGAGCAACGCCACGATGCCCCGAACACCGACAGCGACGCCGCCCCCGAGCTGCGTGCGCTGCTCGAGCGGCGCTTCATCACCGTGGTCTCCCACCAGCTCAAGTCCCCCCTGGTGGCCGTACGGCAGTACCTCGACCTGCTCCAGGAAGACGCCCTGGCCCGCCCTGACGCAGCCCACACCCAGCCCTGGATCGAACGCTCCGTGGTGCGCCTCGAAGAAGCGCTGGCCATCGTCGAAGACTGGCTCGCCCTGGCGAGGGTCGACGCTGGTGCCCTGATCCAGCCTCACGCCAGCTGTGAGCTGGGCGTCCTGCTCGAGGGCCTGGCCGCCGACGCCCGCGAAGACGCCACCGCCAGGCAGGTCCAGGTACACCTCGAGCACCCCAGCCAGCCGCTCATGGTCCGCGGCGATCGTTTCAGCCTGCTGGCAGCGCTGTCCCACATCACCGAAAACGCCATCCGCTACAACCGCAACGGCGGCTCGGTGTTCATCCGGGCCGCCGCCCGACCTGGGGAGCGGCCACCCATGGCCTGCGTCGAGGTCGAAGACACCGGCATCGGCATCCCCCGCGAGTTCATCCCCCAGCTGTTCCAGGAGTTCCACCGAGCCCACTCCAAGGCCAGCCGGGACATCCCTGGCACCGGACTGGGTCTGGCGATCTCGAGCCGCATCGTCAAGGAGCTGGGCGGGCGCATCACCGTGGACAGCACAGAGGGCCAGGGCTCGAGCTTCAGGATCTACCTGCCTCTGGCGGATGGGGAGTAGGCACGCCAGCTGGGTTCCACGTGGAACCGCGCTTGCCGGTGACCGGACCAGCCGCTAGTCTGGTGGGGCCCCGAGAGCCTGGAACCATGCTTCGCAAGCTGCTCGCCACCATCCTGGCATCCTCCCTGCTGCTCCCCGGTGGCGCCGCCGCGGAGAGCCTCGAGCTGGACGACCTGGGCATCCCCCAGCTGCCGACCGCGTTGGCCCTGCAGTGCCCCGCAGAGCAGACAGACGGCAAGCTACTGCTGGCCTGGCCCGGCAGCGGCCACCGCATGGAGCGAGGCAGCTGCGAAGAAGGCCTGGCGGTCAAGACCTGGACCGCCTGGTACGACAACAAGGTCAAGTCCTGGACAGGTACCCTGGACGACGGCCTGCTCGTAGGGCGCTTCCGCTCCTGGTACGACAACGGCCAGAAGCAGGCCCTGCTCACCTACGCAGAGGGCCTGCTCCACGGTGACACCACCCTGTGGTGGCCCGACGGCACCCTGCGCAGAGTCGGTAGCTACGAAGCCGGCCAGGCCCAGGGCTGCCACACCTCCTGGCACCCCGATGGCTCCCTGGCCGCCAAGGGCGCCTACCTCGACGGTGAGAAGGTCGGGCGCTGGCTGGTCTGGGACGAAGACGGAAAGCGCCACAAGGAACACTACGGCGGCAGCGCCTGCAAGGGGCGCTGCTGGTGGCCACCCTTCTAGAGGCAACCCCGATGCGTCTCCCCGTCGCCACTTCGTTCCTGGGGATGCTGATCGCCGGCTGCGGTCCAGGAATCGACCCCCAGCTCGTGCGCAATCCCATCTGCGACATCAGCGCCGTGCTCACCTGGACCACCGAAGATCCCGCGAGCTCCTGGGTGGAGGTCAGCCAGGACGGCGGACCACTGTTCCGCATCGGCAGCGACGAGCTCGTCACCGAGCACGAAGTGATCGTCGTGGGCATGCACGCCCGCCAGGCCTACGAGCTCGAAGCGGTCTCCCACACCGAGTCCGGGCGTGAGCTGCGCTCCGAGCAGCAGCGCTTCGGTGCGGGCGACCTGCCGGACGACTGGATGCAAGGCGAGCTGACCCACAGCGAGCCCGACCGGGTCCAGTCTGGCTGGGTGCTCACCAACCTGATGGTCGCCAGCTACAGCCCCGTGATCGTACAGATGCTCGACGAGGACGGCCTGGTGGTCTGGTACTACGTGCACGGCGGCAAGGACGGCGGCGCCGACATCCAGCCCTCGTGGTATCCCGAGCAGGGGGAGGTGCTGGTGGGCCCCCACGTGGCCGGCGGCGATCACTCCCTGCAAATGGACCTGAAGGGCGAGATCTCCTGGCTGGGCCCCGAGCAGCCCGGCGATCCCGACGCGTTCAACATCCAGGACGGCCAGCTCCACCACGTGCTCTACGGTATCGAAAACGGTGATCGCATCTCCGTGCAGTCCGAGTACCAGACCGTCGACGGCGACGAGGTCCAGGGCGACCGGGTGGTGCAGCTGGACCAGGACAACAACGAGGTCTGGAGCTGGAGCGCCTTCGACCACATCCCCTACGACCCCGACGACGTCTATCTGGGCGTGTGGTGGACCCACATCAACAGCGTTGCTGTGGACCTGGACGAGGACGTGGCCTGGATCAACTCCTGGGTCCACAGCAAGACCTGGAAGGTCGACCGCACCACCGGCGAGGTTCTCTGGGCGCTGGGCGCCGGCGGCGACTTCACGGCCCCCGACCACGAAGCGCCCTGGTTCGCCTTCGCCCACAGCGTAGATCCCATCGGCGATGGCCACTTCCTGATCCACGACAACGGCTTCTCGACGCGCGGCTCCCGGCTGGTGGAGTACGCCCTGGACGAGTCCACCATGAGCGCGGAGATCGTCTGGGAGTACGACGGCGCCGACGATGACGACGAGTGGTACGTGGCCTCCTGCGGCGACGTGGACCTGCTGCCCAACGGCAACCGCTTCGCCGTGGCCCACCGCAACATCATCGAGGTCACCGAGGATGGTGAGAAGGTCTGGGACTACCGCTGGATCCCCGCGAGCGACACCCCCGACCTAAGGTCGTACCAGGCGGAGAAGATCGAGGCGCTGGTGGAGCCGCTGTAGGGGGAGTCAGAGCGACGCGGACAGCAGCGACAGGAACAGCGGACGCAGGCGCGCCATGTTCGACCCAGGTGGACGTTCACCCTCGTGTAGCGCCCGAACGGCGACAACCCGATCAGGGCCCGTGCAGTCCCATATCGCACTGCTCGGCAGTGAAGCGCGCCTCGATCTCACCCTGAGAGAACAGCAGGTCGAGGTCTCCCTCGAGTCTGTTCGATCCCACGGAGCTGATCTCCAGGTCTCCCACGCTGGCGGCGCCCGAGTCTCCCAGCAGGAAGGTATAGTCAGCCGTGCAGGCGTCGAAGCAGCCCTGCTGGTCCAGCTCGGCCAGGGCGCTCAGGTCCACCGGCCGGTAGTCGGCGGTGAAGCTCCCGGGGCCATCGCGGGACGCCAGGGTGTAGACATCCTCGACGTCTTCATCGACCGTGAACCCCACCCAGACCATGCGCACCTCGCCGCTGGGCCAGGCCTCCTGGTTGGCGTACAGACCGCTGCATGTGGACTCGCAGCGCAGCCACCAGTAGTGGAACAGCGGGCCCAGCAGGGGGCAGAGATCCGCCGAGTCGGCGAAGACGACCATGTACTGATCCCGCTCGGGATCCGCGCTGTCCTCGGGGCCGGCCCCGTAGACGTCGAAGGCCACCGTGGTCGGATCGAAGCTCTCGCCCCCCAGCTCTCCGGTGACGGTGGTGCCGTCACTGTCGGGGTGTGGACAGGCCGTGAGCAGGAGCGCGAGCAGGAGCGTGGCGCGCATAGCGGACCTCGGTCTGGGGAGGCCCTCATGCTACCTCGAGGACAGGCCTGTCTGGCGTGGGACTGGCGCAGTGTGGTGAAAACGGGTGAAGAAGAACCGGAGCATCGCCGTCAGACGCGGGCCGGCACAGCCGGCTTCCAAAAACGAGGTGACAGCTGACGCTCGCACCGGTGTCGTACTGGGCGAGGTCGAAAAGGGAGTTCCCCTTGGCCGTAGACGTAGAGGATTTCTATCGACGCTATGGACCCATGGTACTGCGCCGTTGCCGGGCGCTGCTCCGTGACGAGGAGTTGGCAGTGGATGCGATGCACGATGTGTTCGTCGAGGTTCTCCGCAGGAGCGGAAAGCTCGAGCTGGACCATCCGTCGTCCTTCCTCTACCGAACGGCCACGAATGTCTGCCTCAACAAGTTGCGCTCCAAGCGCCGCAAGCCCGCGCACTACGACAACGATCTGCTCGAGCGGATCGCCTGCGCGCCCGAGTCCGAGGACCGGACGGGCGCCAAGCGGTGGCTGGAACGCATCTTCGAACGCGAGAAACCCTCCACCCGCACCATGGCCGTCATGCACCTGCTCGACGGAATGACGCTGGAGGAAGTCGCTCGTGAGCACGGCCTGTCCGTCTCTGGTGTGCGCAAGCGCCTTCGGACGCTGCGCGCCCACGTGGCCGAGCTGGAAGGAAGCCTGCCATGACCGAAGCACCCCCCCGTGTCCCCGACTGGAAGCTCGAGCGCTACGCGCTCGGCGAGCTGCCACCCGACGAGAGCGAAGCCATCCGCGCTCGCCTGAAGGCCGAGGCCGAGGCCGTCCGTGCCGGGCTCACCCCCCGCGGTGACCTCACCACCCGACTCGAGGCCCTGCAGACCAGCGACGCCGAGATCCTCGATGCGTTCCCGCCCCGTCAGGTGGCCGCCGAGGTCCGCCGTCGCCAGCACCTGCACCGCGCCCACGCCGACCAAGCCTCCCGCGGCCGCCAGCGTCGCTGGGTGCTGGGCGTGGCCGGCCCCTTGGCCGCTGCCGCACTGGCCCTGGTGATCGTGCTGCCGATGCTGCGGCCGGAGCCCACCCCCATCCAGGACGATGTCTACACCTACGTCGGCTCCAAGGGAGTCGTCAGCCTGCAGGTCTACCGCGACAACGGTCAGCCCGACGGCGAAAAGCTCTCCAACGGCTCCGACGCCAAGGAAGGGGACCGGCTGCAGCTGGTCTACAACGCCGGCGACCAGCAGCACGGTGTGATCGTGTCCATCGACGGCCGCGGCGCTGTGACGCTGCACTTCCCTGCCGAACCCGGCGGATCAACTGAACTTTCACTGGACGGTGAGCAGCGCTTGGGGTTTTCTGGAGAGCTGGACGACGCCCCTCTGTACGAGCGCTACTTCATGGTCACCTCGGACAATCCCATCGACGTTCAGACCGTGCTCGACGCCGCCGCGCGGCTGGCCAGCACGGGCCAGGCCGGTGAGCGGGACCTGCCGCTGGCCACCAACCTCGAACAGCTTTCAGTGAGGATCGACAAGGAATCCCGATGACCACCAGATCCGCTTCCGCCGCCATCCTGGCGCTGGGGCTCGCTGGCCCCGGCGTCGCGATCGCTGCCGAGGGGCCCGCCATCGCCGTGCAGCGCTACGCCATGGTGGTGGGCAGCAACGACGGCGGCCCCGACCGCGTCCAGCTCCGCTACGCCCACAGCGATGCCCTGGCGATGGGCGACGTACTGGTGGACCTGGGCGGGGTGGCTCCTCAGGACCGCATCTTCCTGAGCGATCCCGACCGCGCCGCCCTCGACCGCGCCTTCACCGTGATGCGCCAGCGCCTCGAGGCCAGCACCGCACCGCGCACGGAAGTGGTCTTCTACTACTCGGGCCACTCCGACGAAGAAGGCCTGCTGCTGGGCGGCGAACACTACGGCTACAAGCAGCTGCGCTCCGACGTCAGCGAGCTGCCGGCCGACGTGCGCATCGGCATCCTCGACTCCTGCTCCAGCGGCGCCATGGTGCGGGGCAAGGGTTCGGTGCGCCGGGCACCCTTCCTGGTCGATGCCTCCAACGAGGTCAAGGGCTACGCTTACCTCACCTCCAGCTCCGCCGACGAAGCCGCCCAGGAAGCCGACCGCATCGAGGGCAGCTTCTTCACCCACGCCCTGGTCACCGGCCTGCGCGGCGCGGCCGACATGAGCAAGGACAGCAAGGTCACCTTCAACGAAGCGTACCAGTACGCCTTCCACGCCACCCTGCGGGGCACCGAGCGCACCAGCTACGGCCCCCAACACCCCGGCTACGATATCCAGATGGCGGGCAGCGGCGACCTGGTGCTCACTGACCTCCGCACCACCACCGCCGCCCTGACTCTGGCCGACAACCTCCGGGGCCGCACCAGCATTCGCGACGCGGAGGGTCGCCTGGTGGTGGAGCTCGAAAAGCCCGAAGGTTCCCCTGTGGAGCTGGGGCTCGCTCCTGGTGACTACACCTTGATCGTGCGCCAGGAAGAGCGCTTCGCCGAAGAGCCCTTCACCCTGCACAACGGCGGCACCACCGACCTGTCCGCCGAGGACCTGGACTGGAGCCGCGGCGAGCTGGCCCGGGCCCGTGGTGGCCCCGTGGCCGCCCGGAACCCGGAGCTGCCCGAGTCCTGGTTCCGCATGACCTTCCTGCCGTCGATCCCCAGCAACGACGAGGTCAACGACCACCTGGTGCTCAACTGGCTGGTGGGCCGCTCCGCGGAGCTCGAAGGCCTCGAGGCCAGCCTGGGCGCATACCGGGTCACCGGTACCGCCACAGGCGCCATGGCCACCATCGGCGGCAACTTCGTGGGCGGAGACCTGCGAGGAGTCCAGGGTGCGGTGGGTGTGAACCAGGTCAGCGGCGACGCCTCCTGGATGCAGGCCGCGGTGGGCGCCAACATCGCCAACCAGAGCATGACCGGCTTCCAGGGCTCGGTGGGCCTCAACTACGCCAGGCAGATCGACGGCGTGCAGTGGTCCCAAGGTGTGAACGTCGCCCAAGAGCTCGACGGCACCCAGCTGGGCATCATCAATGTGGGCATCAAGTCCAAGGGGGCGCAGCTGGGCATCGTGAACGTGGCCGGCGAGGTCAAGGGCACCCAGCTGGGCATCGTCAACATCGCCAAGCGATCCGAGGCCCCCATCGGCCTGCTCTCCTTCGTCGAGGAGGGGCGCCACAGCATCGCCATCTCGGCCGCCAGCGACGTGCCCTACAACGCAGAAGTCAAGCTGGGCGGCACCCGGCTGTACAACGTCTTCGCCACCGGCGCCGACGGCTTCTGCTCCGACCCCACCAACACCGACTGCACCCAGGCCTCGAAGATGTACATCCACTACGGCCTGGGCGGGAAGCTCACCCAGGGCGAGCGGGCCTGGTTCGACCTCGATCTGGGCGTGGCCAGCTACATGCCCGTCGAGGAGTACATCGGCCCCCGCTGGGACCGCACCACCCTGGTTCCCCGGGCCCGCATCAGCTTCGAGCTGCTGCTCTTCGGCCACGTCGCCCCCTACCTCGGCGCCGCCGTCAACGTGCAGGTGCCCCTGACCGAGCTGGCCGTGGCCGCGGTCCCCACCGACATGGATCAGTGCCGCGACGGCGCCTGCACCATGTTCTGGCCCACGGGCTTCGCGGGCGTGGCGGTCGAGTTCTAGGGCGCATCGCTCGCCCAACCTCACGGTGAGGGTGTACTCTCGGCGGTATGCGTGCCGCCGCGTCCCTGCTGCTCCTGACCCTGGCTTGCGGGCCGGATGGCAAGCAGCGCCAACCGTCGGAACCTTTGACCTGCGAGCCAGGATGGCTCGACGACGGCGGCACCTGTGTACCCGAAGCTTGCGGCACCGGCACCTGGGGTGAGCTGCCGGTGGACGACGCCACGGTCTACGTGGACATCAACGCCGCCGAGGGCGGCGACGGCTCAGCTGACGCTCCATTGCGCTGCATCCAGGAGGGGCTGGACCTGGCGGGGAACCGGGGCGCGGAGCTGGTGGCGGTGGCGGCGGGCAGCTACCCCGGGGCCTTCTGGATGCTCACAGACCACGCCGGCGTCCATCTCGCCGGGCGCTGCCAGGAGCTGGTGACGGTGGACCTGGCGTCGGCCGAAGACGAGGACCACATCTGGATCGACACACAGTACGGGGAGGTGCGAATCTCGGGCGTCCGGATCGCCGAATCACATCTCATGGGAGTGGAGGTCGACTCCGGACGAGTTCGAATCTCGGACGTGAGCGTCGTCGACAGCCAGCACGCAGGCATCTACGCCTACGCGAACATCGGGGCCCCCATCGAGATCGAGCTGGAGCGTTGTCGGATAGTGGGCAACACAATCTCAGCGATAGTCGCCAGCGGCAACACCGCCAGCGTGCGCCTCGATGGCTGTACCCTGGATGCGACACAGCTGGATCCCGAGGGGAGCGGCGCGGGCTTCGGCCTCATGGCTTCGGACGGTGCCTCGGTGTTGGCTGAAGGCTGTGAACTCCTCGAGAACCGAGCAGCTGCCGTCTACGCCGACAAGCCCGGAAGCCTCATCGAGCTCCACGAATGCGAGATCATCGGGCCCGGGCCCCAAGACGCGTTCCACAGCTACTGCGCCCAGGTCTCCCGCGGGGCGGAGCTGGTTGCGCAAGGCTGCTCCTTCGGCGATGGCTTCGGCAACGGCGTGCTGGTTGACGGTTCTGGCTCGCAAGCCTCGATCTCGGATTGCAGCATCTCCGACATTCGCCAGTACGATCCAGCCCAACCGGCTTGCGGAGCACGCGTGCAGGACGGCGGCCAGCTGCTCTTCGACAGGGGGATGATCGCCGATGTCGAGGGCATCGGTGTGTACGCGCACGACAACGACTCGGTGGTGACGCTGTGCGGTGTCACCATCCAGGACATCCAGAACGACGGGAACGAGGAGTTCGCACACGGCATCGAGGTTGCCGACAGCGCCGTCTTGACCGCCGAGAGCTGTGTCATCCAGCGTTCCCCTTGGGTCGGCGTGCGCGCAATCATGCCCGGGACTCGCGTCATGTTGCGCGATGTCTCTGTTCGAGAGACAGCCGCGAGCACACCAGACTCGGAAGGCGTCGGGATCTTCGTCGTCAACCAGGCCTCGCTTCGAGCCGACGGGCTCGAGATCTCGGAAACCCGGGGCTGGGGGGCCTGGGTCAAGGACGGAGGATCCGAGCTGCACATGCGGGGCGGCACCGTGCATGACATGCAGCGCCTGGAAGGCGGCGCAGAAGGGATCGGCGTGGTCGCCTCAGGCGGCGCACTGCTGAGTGTCGAGGACGCCGACATCTCGCGAGCTCGACGGTTCGGAGTCCTGGCAGGCGACGCGGGCACACGAACACGACTCCGGGGGGTGTCGGTCCGGAACCCCATCATCGATGACGACTCGATACATGGCGCCGGGCTCGCGGCGAACGGTGGGGCCGTGGTGGAGGTCGTGGACTCCACTATCTCCGACCACCTGTACTCCAGCATCGTGGCCCAAGGTGCTGGAACGCTGATCTCCTTGGAAGACGTCACCATCTCCGGGACCACCACGGGCCCAGGCTACTACGGCATGACAGCCATTGGGGCGAGCGCGGAGTACGGCGCCACCATCACCGCCATCGGCCTCCATGCTCTGGACAACGAAGGCTCGGCCCTCTACGTCACGAACGAAGGCTCCCACATCGCCTGCGTCGACTGCGTCTTGGAAAACAACGAGTTCGCGGGGGCCACCGCCCTCGCCGGGGGAACGCTGGAGATCAGGTCCACCACGATCTCGAGCACACGGGAGAGTGCCAATCTCGGTGGCGGGGTCGGAGTCTATGCCGCCGATCAGTGGGACTGGGGAGCCGCGACGATGAGCTTGCAGGACAGCGTCATCACCGACCACCCCGTCGCGGGAGTGTGGGTGGGCCACAGTGGCAGCTACACATTGACCGGCAACACCATCACGGGCGGCACGGGCCTGGACCACGGCCCGACCACTCGCTGTGGCGACGGCGTGTACGCCATCGGAACCTCTGCTTGGGACGGCGAGTCTGGCCTAATGCTGCAGCACAACGCCATCCGTGGCAACGCCGGCGCCGGTCTGTTCCTGGACGAAGCCCTGGCCACCATCGAGGAAAACACGTGGGGCCACAACGAGCCCGATCTGCAGGTCCAGGGCCCGGCCTGTTCCTCCTCGTCGGACGCCTACGACGAGGTCCCCGACGCTGAGATCTGCCCTGGATGGGATGCGCCGGTGTGCGAGGTCGCATCCGCCCTGGGTATCGTGGTCGACGACATCGAACCCAGCATGGCCCCGCCCCCCAATCCGTGGCCACCCCTGTCCACCACCTCGCTGGTAAGACCACCATGGACCGCTCCCTGACCATCCCGCTCCTTCCTCTGCTCCTCCTGCTGTCCTGCACCGTCAAGGAGCACGACACCCACGACTCGCGCCCCGGCGACAGCGATCCCCCCGACACCGCCGCCGACACCGGCCAGGACACCGAGGAACCCGGCGACACATCCGATACGTCGGACACCGGCGAGAACCCGGGGCTGGTCTTCGAGCTGACGGGCCTGAGCATCGAGCCAGACCCGGTGGACGCCGAAGCCACCAGCGTGCTCGAGGCGGTGGGCTCCTTCCCCGACGGCACGACCTTCACCTGGCAAGGAGCGGATGGCACCCTGGCCGGCGAGGGCCGCCGCGTGAACCTCACCCCCGCCGCCGAAGGCTCCGTCGAGGTGACCGTCACCGCCGCCTGGGAGGACCAACAGGAGCACGCCAGCGGCAGCCTCGAGGTCGGCCCTCCCCGCACGCGGGTGATCATCGATGGGCTGAACCTCCAGGGCGACGAAGGGGGCGGCTGGAGCCTCTACGAGCTGACCGGCCGTGTCGTGGGGCTGCCCGAGGGATTCGCGGCCGAAGATGTGCAGGTCGCGGCCTTCGTCCACACCGATGTGTTCTACCACTCGGCCCCACGGGGCGGCAGTCCGACGCCCCAGGAAGACGGCAGTTTTTCGGTGGAGCTGCGCATCCACGACGACGCCGACCGGGTGGTCGCCATCTTGGCCGACGCCGGGAGCGATCCCGGCGCCGACTGCGAGACCTGCGCGGGGGTCTACGACACCCGCTGGCGCTACCACGTGCCCCTCGAGATCGATGGCGAGGTGCTGCTGGCCTTCGACGCCTGGGGCATCCCTCGCGAGGGTACCCACGAGGACCCACGCATCACCAACCTGCTGGGCCGCTTCTCGGCCGCCAACCTGGGCAGCGAGGCGGAGCCCGCCCGGCTGATCCGCAGCTACGAGGACCTCGACCAGCTGTACACCTACGACCAAGCCCTGGCGGTGATCGCCTTCAGCCACGCCGGGGAACGCGAAGCCGCCGACACAGTGCTGCGGGCCATGGCCGCTGTGCAGCACGAGTCGGGCGGCTGGTACTTCAGCTACGACTACGACGGCACCAGCATCTACCCGGACGAGGGCGGCGACCGACGGGTCTCGGGCGCCATCGGCTGGATGGCTGTGGCCCTCAACAGCTACGCCCACAGCTTCGACGGCGACACCCACGCCGAGATGACGGCCGCCGTGATGGAGTACCTGGCTGGGATCCGTGTGGAGCTGGAGATCGACGGGACCACCCACAGCGGCGTGCCCTTCGGCCCCATCGACCTCGACACCACCGCCTGGGACGAGTCCGCGGTGCTGTCGGTGGAGCACAACCTGGACGCCTACGCCGCCTTCCGCGACTACGCAGTGCTGACCGGAAACGACTCCTGGGCCGACATCGCGGTGGAAACACGGGCCCTGATCGAGGTCCTGTGGCACGGCGATCACTTCGTGCCCGGCACCACGGTGGGCGTCGGCCCCAACCTCGAGGAGATCTACCTGGACACCCAGAGCTGGGGGGTGCTCGCACTGGGCGCCGAGGGCTCCGAGGGCCAGGATCTCGGTCGCGGGCTGGACTACGACTGCGACCACTTCCTCGAGAGCGCTGGCTACATCGACTACCGAGCCGCCGGGGTGGCGGGGTTCTTCGACTACATCAACGGGCTGACCCTCGAGCCCCCCCACCGCTTCGTGTGGACCGAAGGCAGCCTGGGCATGGCCCTGGCCCTGGACGCGGCCGACGATCCCGAGCTCTGCGATGGGCTGGGGTCTGCCGACATCCTGGGCTGGCTCGAGGCCCTCGAGGACGCGCGCGGCGGGCTGCCCTACGCCCGCTTCACCGTCAACTCCGACTTCACCACCTCGTCCAGCGTGGCGGGCACGGCCTGGCTGTACTTCGCCGAGCAAGGCTACAACCCCTTCCAGCCCCTGGCCCGGTAGCATACAGGGGCCTTCAGGGAGGCCCCCATGTCCGATCGCTACAACACCGCCTGGCGCAAGATGGCCACGGTCATCTACGACCGCCCCACCGACGCCCGGGTGCTGGGCTCGCTGGCCATCGAAGCCGACGCCTGCGTGGACTTCATCGCCAAGCGCCGCGCCGAAGGCACCAAGATCACCATCACCCACATCTTCACCGCCGCGGTGGCCCGCACCTTCGCCAACGAAGCCGCCATCCTCAACTGCTTCGTGCGTCGGGGAAAGATCTACCCCCGCGACGACATCTCCATCTTCCTCGCGGTGGACGTGGGCGGCAAGGACATGTCCGGGGTGCGCATCAAGAGCGCGCACACCAAGACCGTCACCGAGATCCACGACGAGATGCAGGCCCGGGTGCGCAAGCACGAGGGCAAGGACAAGAACAAGCTGGTCCGCAAGAAGGACTCCATGTCCAAGCTGCCCTACGCCGTGCGCAAGGGACTGTTCACCGCCATGCGCTGGGCGGTGTACGAAGGCGGGCTCAACCTTCGCTTCACCGGCCTGCACGAGAACATGTTCGGCTCGGCCATGATCACCAACATCGGCAGCTTCGGGCTGGACATCGGCTACCCGGCGCTCATGCCCGCAGGCAACGTGCCGGTGGTCATCGCCATGGGCACCGTCGAGAAGCGCCCCGTGGTGCGCGACGACGAGATCGTCATCCGCCACATGCTGCCCCTCAGCGCCACCTTCGATCACCGCATCGTCGACGGCCACCAGGTCTGGCTGCTGGCCCAGGGGCTCGAGCGCTGCCTGGCCGATCCCGAGTCCCTCGACAGCCCGCCGTAGGGGAGGAGTTCATCTCCTCCCGCACCGAGCCAACCTGGAGAAGAGTGTGCACGTCCTGACCTTCACCGAAGCAGCGGCATTCCTGGACCAGGCCGAGTCCTGGTTGGTCGGGCGCATCACCGAGAACAACCTGGTGCTGGGCATCGCCACCACTGAACGCAAGCGCCCCGGTACCTACGGCCCCGATCCCTGGTTCGCCCTGGTGTTGGAAGGCGAGCGTCCCGTGCTTGCCGCCCTGCGCACCCCACCCCGCCCGGTGGTCGCCAGCCAGGGTGACCTGGCTGCGGTGTCCGCGTTGGTGGAAGCCTTGCGGCGCGAGCAACCCGACAACCCGGGAGTCGTAGGGCCACGCGCCGTCGCGGAGGCTGTGGCGCGCTGCTGGTCGGGCGAGCCCTGGCGCGAGCTGATGGCCATGCGGGCCTACGAGCTCACGGCGATCCTCCCCGATGAGCGCCGCCCTGCTGGAACGCTGCGGCCGGTGAAGGACCACGAGCGCCCCATGCTGGTGCGCTGGATCGAGGGCTTCCGGCGCGACGCCCACCTGCGGGATCCCACCCCGGCCATCGACACCGCCCGCCGCATGATGGAGGGTGCTTCCGCCTGGTTCTTCGAGGTCGACGGCCGCCCGGTGGCCACCGTGGCCGGGCGCGCCGACCTGCCCGGAGCCGCTCGCATCGGCATGGTCTACACCCCGCCGGAGCTGCGGGGCCGGGGCTACGGCTCAGCCGCCACCGCGGACCTCAGCGCCCGCCTGCTCAGCGGCGACACCCGCGCCTGCTTTCTGTTCACCGACCTGGCGAACCCCACCTCGAACGCCATCTACCAGCGCATCGGCTACCGGCCGATGTGCGACTACGCCGACCTGGCTTTCGGGGAGGAAGAAGGCTGAAATACATCGCAGGCTCCGGCGTAGCAGGGCTGTCCCCAAGGAGGTCGCCCATGTCCGCCAGCCTGCTGCTCGCCACCCTGCTCGCCGTCCCCGCCCACGCCGGAGATCTCTGGCTCGAGCTGTTCACCGAGGCCGACGACGACCAGGTCCAGGTGGAGGTGCCCGCCAACTGGCTGGCAGAAGCCGACGAGCCCATCGAGGTCACCGTGGAGGGCCGACGGTACGATCTGCGCGACGTGGCCCGGGCCGCCCGCGCGGCTCGCGAGGGCACCCGCATCCAGCTACGCGCTACCGACGAGCAAGGCCAGCCCTACGACATGGCGGTGGAGCACCGTCGCAGCAAGCGCCGCGCCGGCCCCGCCCCCAGCACCCTGACCATCGACCTGCAGGGCAGCGGCGGCGAGTGGTTCGAGCTGCACCTGCCCTTGATCCTGGGCGAGGGTGCCATGACCCTGGCCGCCGAAGGCTTCCACGCCGACATCGACCTCGAGGGCCTCGAGATCCCCTGGGAGGCCGAGGTCTTCCTGGCACAGCTCCGCGCAGCGCCCCCTACGGCCCTGGTGCAGATCAGCTCGGAAGACGGCTGCGCGGTGGTGATCCGGACGGAGTAGCCCAGGTCAGGACGGCTCCTCCTGACAGCGAGGATCGGTGTAGGCCTCGACGATGGGATCGACCTGGGTGCTCACTCCGACGGCCTCGAAGTGGTCCGCCGCGGTGCTGACGCAGTAGGGCTCGTCGTCGTCGGGGCAGGGACCACAGGGCGCGCCGTAGACCTCCAGCAGATCGCACAGTTCGCCCACCTCCATGTCGACGGCTCCGGAGACGCTGCGAGCGTCGATCACCGCGGTGATGGACATGCCCCCCAGGGTGTCGCCGCTGGGCGAGACCGAGGTCTCCACGTACATCTCGTGCAGCTGGATCTCGCCCAGGTAGGCGTTGAAGCGGATGGACGTAGGGCCGAACTCCAGAAACGGCGTGCTGGAGAAGTCCACGCCCGCCACGTCTACAGTGCGCGCACAATAGTCCTGACCCGGGGGTTCCTGGTCATCCGCTACGGCGAGCCGCAGATCGACGGTGTCTCCCTCCACCCCCACCACGGACACCAAGCCGACACGCTCGGCGAAGGTCTGCAGCAGATCACCCAGGTAGCCCGCCTCGTAGAAGCGGGCGTCGCGCAGGTCGTAGGCCCAGGTGCTCCCCAGCAAGGCCCCGGGGTCATCGAGGGGAAGGCCGTAGGTGGAGGTGGTGAAGCCGATGCTGGGGGCGCCACGGCAGTAGTCGAGCCCGACCTCGTAGGCAGTCTCGGGCTCGAGGGGCGCGGAGGGGGTGTAGACGATGGTCAGCCCATCATCCCGGGTAGTCTGCACGCCATCGAAGTCCGCGAACACCACCGCGCTGGGATCCGCTTCGGACAGATAGAACTCCACCGCGTCGCGGTAGTAGGCATCCACCGCGCCATCCGAGGGGTAGGTGGCCTCGATCCCCACCTCGCACTCGGCGGCGGAGGTGTCGTCTGTGTCGTCGGTGGTCGAGGACGGCTGGCAAGCGACCAGAGGGAGCAGGAGAGGAAAGAGGCGCGTCATGGTGATCCCGGAGCTGGTGAGGCACCGGGTACATCCAGGCGCCAACGAGGGGCTTGCCGCAGAGTATACGCCAGATGGAACTCGCGGAGTCGTCAGGCCGGGAACATCACCAGCCCGCAGACCACGGCGAGCGCCAGCAGGAAGGCGGATCCCAGCACGGCCAGGCCTTCGGTGGTCAGGGATCGTTTGCGAAGCTGCCGTTGCAGTTCGTGTGCTGGCTCCATGGCTTCCTCCACAGGACCGCGAGGGGTCCTGTCCCTATGGTGGACGCATCGGGAGCGTTGGATCCATGCTCCCCCCGGTAGCCAAGGTGGGGGCTGCTCCCCGAGGTCAGTCGCACTCCATCCAGGAGATCTCGTTGTCCTGTATGTCGTGGTCACGGAGCACCTGGGGTGGCCACTCGATGGGGGTGTCCTTGCAGACGGCGATCCGGTTGTCGCGGATCACCTGTCCTCTTGTGCCATTGAAGAAGATGACGTCACGGAGCGAGGAGCCCTCGAGCCGGTTGCCCAGGAGCTGGGCTCCGGTGGCTCCGGGATCCGACATCACCACCGCGGCCCGGGCGGGCCGCACCACGGTGTTGCCCTCGGCTACGGTGCCCTGTGCGCGCGACGACAGCCGCAGGAAGTGACCGGAGCCCTCGCTGTGGTTGTCGACGACCGACGCATTGGGACCGAGCACGAACACATCGGAGGCGTTGCGCGCGAAGCGGTTGCCCTCCACCTGGCCGCCATTTCGCAGCAAGATCGCACCGAAGCCGTGCTCGAAGCTGCAGCCTCGCACGACCACATCGCCGCTGTCGGCCATCAGCCCGCGCAGGTCGTCCGGCCGATCGCCGCGCAGGACCACCACCGATCCCGGGTACAGGAAGCGGCTGTCCAACAGCTCGACGTGGGCGCCCGCTCCCGCGCGGATGGAGAAGCCCTGGGCGGGGTCAGAGGCGGCCACCGTGCTGCCTCCGCGGATCACCAGGCTGGCTCCAGCCATCACGTCGATGCCCGGAACAACGCTGGGCGCTACCTCACCCTGGGCCGAAGGGGCCAGCAGCAGGGTCGCGCCGTCGAGCAGGAGATCACCCTTCAACCGCAGCCGACCCCGGTGCTCCACCACCACGTCGGACAGCTCGACCGCTTCGAGGATAGTGCGCGCCTCCCAGCGCTGCGCGGGCTCGGGTAGCGCTTCGCCGGCCAGCACGGGGGGCTGCTTCTGGAATGAGCTCAGGGCCCGCTGGCACGCTGCTTCGTCTGGATCGGGCCGGAAGGGATCCCTGCGCGGATCACGCAGCTCGAGGCCGTCGTCCACCCCATCACCGTCGGCGTCCTGTCCGTCCAGCGTCCCTGGCGCAGGAGGATTGAACACCACCATGCTCGCCCGGGAAGGGCAGCTCGCCACGGTGATGCCCGAATCGTTGGCGTCCACCGCCAGGAAGAGGTGCTCGAGCTCTTCGCCTGTGAGCTCGAGGTCCAGCGGCACCCGCCCTTGGGCCAGGACATAGCCCTGCTCCCGAGCCTGGTGGTCCAGGGCCAGCCCAGCGCCGGAGACCGGCAGCTGAGCGAGGGGCTCGGGCCGCCCTGGGACGCTCAAGGACAACACCACACGCTCCGGGGGGGTGTCGAACCACACACGGAACAGCACTTCCCGCAGCGGATAGCTCGGCGCCTCGAAGACGCCCTCGGCAGCGGTAAAGGCCACGACATCACCGCAGTAGCGGGTGGTGGACAGCGCGGGAGGCTCGAGGCTCAGGGTGCCCAGGTGGGTGTAGAGCGCGTCCACCCGCCGGGGGTGCCACCCGTGGGTGGGCTCCTGGCCATGCAAGTAGAGCACCAGCGGCGGGTCTGCGCTGTGGCTGGACGGCGACCGAGACGGCGCGGGATCAGGCGCGGGCCCACAGCCGAGGGCCGCGGTAAGGATCACGCAGAGCAGCCCCTCCCGGAGCCTCCTGCCACCGCAAATGCGCGCTGAGGACTTCACCCCAGCGGCCTAACCCGACCGAGCGCCATGCCGACCTCCCTCCGTCTTCTCGCGCTGTTCGCGGCCGCCAGCACGGCCTGCGAGCCGGCAGTCGAGCCCCCACCGGCACCGGTCGGAGATCCGGCGCAGGCGTCCCCCGAGTCCGCCGCTGTGGCCCAACACGAGCTCCACGGCCGCCCGCCTCCGGGGCATCCTCCCGGGTTGGGCCTGGCCGACCCGAACCCACCGCCGAGCGAGCCACCCCCGGTGCTCGAGGGTGCAGACCACCCGATGGGCACCATCCTGGGCTTGGCGCGAAGCCAGGCCATGGGTCCGGACAGCTCGGACCTTGTCTACCCCCAGGAGAAGCTGCAGCGCATGGCCAGCCCCAGCCTGGACTCGAGCCGCAAGCCCCTGGAAGTGGTGCGCCTGCTGGGTCTCGAGCCGGGCATGGCCGTGGCCGATGTGGGCGCCGGATCAGGCTACTACGCCTGGCACTTTTCAAAGGCCGTCGGTCCCGAGGGCAGGGTGTGGGCCACCGACATCATGCTCGACAACCTCGAGTTCACCCTGGTGCGCATGGAGGCAGAGCCCCCGCCCTACCCCAACGTGCTGCTGGTGCTGCACGACCGCCGGGACGTGCTGCTGCCCTCCGCCAGCGTGGACCTGGCCTTCCTCAGCAACGTCCACTACTTCTACGACGCCGATCACGTGCAGTCGGGGCACAGCAAGGAAGAGGTGACTCGCTTCTATGGTTCCATCTACAGGGCTCTGAAGCCCGGCGGACGGCTGGCCATCATCGAGCGCGACACCGAGCACGGCGGTACGGTGACCCGGGACGAGATCACTGAGCAGCTGCGCTGGGTGGGCTTCGAGCCCACCGCGAGCCATGACATCATCGAGAGCGACTGGTTCCTGGTGTATCAGCGCGCGGAGGGCGCGGGAGAGTAGGCTCCAAGCTACTCTTCCCAGACCACCTTGACGCCCTGGTCGTACCAGCCTTCGTGCTGGGGCTGATACAGCTTCTCGAGGATGGGACGACGGATCTTCATCGTGGGGGTGAGGTGCCCGTCGGCGATGGTCCAGCGGTCCTTGGCCACGACGAGGAAGCCCATCCGCTCGAAGTTGACCAGCTGGGCGTTGACCTTGTCGAGCAGCGCCTCGAGGTCGGCATGGACGCGGGCCTTGACCTCGGGATCCGACAGCTTGGGTACCAAGTCCTCGGCGAGCTGCACCACGGCGTGGGTCATGGGCATACCCGATCCGGAGACCAGGGAGAGCTCCACGTTGGGGTCGTCGTTGACCAGGTTCTCGATGGGAGCAGGAGCCACGTACTTGCCCTTGGAGGTCTTGAAGATCTCCTTGACGCGGCCGGTGATGCGCAGGCGGCCTTCCTCGTCCATCTCACCCTTGTCGCCGGTGAGGAGGAAGCCGTCCTCGGTGAAGGCCTCGGAGGTGAGCTCGGGGGCCTTGTAGTAGCAGACCATGTTGCCCGGGCTCTTGACCAGGATCTCGCCGG